>JAUWPX010000019.1 GCA_030611395.1 Bacteroidota bacterium
TAACAATAAATAAAATAATATGAAAAATCGTAATTTTCTTAAAACAGCAGTTCTTTTATTAGTAGTATTAACTATTTCCTGCCAGCCAAAACAAAAGGCTGATGATATGTTTTCTTCCATTTTGGTAGAAGGATTACCGGAAGAAGCAGGAATGTCCACAGACAGGATCAATAAAATTGATGGCCTGATACAGGAATACATCGATAATGGTTTAATTCCCGGTGCAGTCGGGCTTGTTGCCCGCGATGGTAAAATAGTGTATCATAAAGCTTTCGGGATGCGTGATATTGAAGATAACGATCCCATGGAAAAAGATAATATTTTCCGGATTGCTTCTATGTCCAAGGCAATTACCAGTGTGGCAGTAATGATGTTGTATGAAGACGGGAAATTTTTACTGAATGATCCTGTTTCAAAATATATCCCTGAGTTTAAAGATCCGGAGATACTTATAAAAACAAATCCGGATGGGACATTTAAAAGTAAACCGGCCGAACATGAGATCACTGTCCGGCACCTGCTTACCCATACATCTGGCATTGGTTACGGATTTATTCATTCGGAATTAAAACCAATTTACGACAAAGCAGGTGTTCCAGACGGATTCGTTCTGACAGATGCCGTTTTGGGTGATAAGATCAGAATACTTGCAGGTTTACCACTGTTGCATGAACCGGGGGAGAAATACACTTATGGTCTGAACATGGATGTTCTCGGGTATTTTGTTGAGGTCTTGTCCGGTATCTCATTCGATGAATTTCTAAAAGAAAGAATTTTTAAGCCCCTCGGAATGGAGGATACATACTTTTTTCTTCCTGAAAAGGATATTCCGAGACTGGCAACCATCTATGCTGAAAATGAAGATGGCATTTCACGTTCAGACGATGAAGAGTATCAATATCCGGTTAAGGGTGCCAAATCATTTTTCGCGGGGGGTGCCGGATTAAACTCAACTGCCCTTGATTATGCAAAATTCCTGCAGATGCTCGTTAATGACGGGTTTTATAGAGGACATCAGTTATTATCTCCAAAAACAGTTGAACTGATCAGTATGAACCAGGTTGGAGATCTTTTTGGTAATAACAATTTCGGACTGGGCTTCGGGATCACAACAGATAAAACAGTGCATGAAAATTTATCCTCCGTTGGCAATTACTGGTGGGGCGGCTATTTTCATACTCATTTCTGGATCGACCCGAAAGAGGATATGGTGGCAGTTCTGATGCTGCAAATGTACCCGGTTATTCATGGTGAAATATCTCCTAAATTCCAGAACATGGTTTACCAGGCAATAACTGAGATGAAATGAAGAGCGGAGAGCGACGGGGCGAGAGGGCGATGGGGCGAAGAAATTTAGGTATTCTTAGCGAACTTTGCGGTTAAGTCTTTGACAATAAATAAAATGAAATGAAAAAAAAAGTATTTTTCCTGGTTTTAATTTCAGTATTTATTAGTGCATCTAACTTAAAAAATAAATCCAGTAGTATACCGGACCGTCCACTGCCAAATATTCTGTGGATCACCTGTGAAGATATTAGTCCATATTTGGGATGTTACGGAGATAAAAATGCCACTACTCCTAATCTTGATAAACTAGCCTCGGAAGGAACATTATACTCAAATGCATATGCTAATGCTCCGGTTTGTGCCCCGGCACGGTTCACAATTATTTCCGGGATGTATGCATCAAGCGCCGGCACACATCATATGAGAAGCACAAATAAAATACCGGGAAACATCAGGTTCTATCCTGAATATTTGCGCGAAGCAGGTTATTATTGCACCAATAATTCAAAAACAGATTATAACTGCACCGAATACGGGGAACTTTGGGATGAATCTTCCCGGACAGCACATTACAAAAACAGAAAGCCCGGTCAGCCGTTTTTTGCAATATTTAATCTTTTAATTACCCACGAAAGCCAAATTCACAGATATGATCCAAATAACCTGATACATAATCCATCTAAAATGGAACTACCACCCTATCACCCTGATCTACCTGAGGTTAGAAACGACTGGGCGCGTTTATATGACAACATTACAACAATGGATAAACAGGCAGGTGATTTATTAAAAGAATTGGAGCAATCAGGATTAAAAGAAAGTACTATTGTATTTTTCTATGGTGACCATGGCGGTGTGCTGCCAGGAAGCAAAAGATTTATTTTTAATACGGGCACTCAAGTACCTTTTCTTACGAGGATTCCGGAATTATACAAAGATCTGTCACCAGGCGCCCCCGGAAACAAAAATGAAAGACTGATAAGCTTTGTCGATCTGGCTCCTACCCTTTTAAGTCTTGCCGGTTTACCAAAGCCTGATAATATGCAAGGAGATGCATTCATGGGAGAGTATACAGAGGATAAGCCCGATTATGTTTATTTTTTCAGGGGAAGAATGGACGAAAGGTATGATATGATGAGAGGAATTACCGATGGTCATTACAGGTATATTATCAATTTCATGCCACATCGTCCTTACGCACAACATCTCAGTTATTTATGGAAAGCCTCTTCGATGCAGGTTTGGGAAAAAGCTTATCTGGATGGTCAGTGCAATGATATTCAGAGCAGATTTTTTGGCACAAAGCCATTTGAAGAACTATACGATACTAAAACTGATCCGTGGGAAGTTAATAACCTTGCCGGTGATCAGGAGCATGCTGATGTACTGAAAAAAATGCGGCAGGTAATGAAAAATCATATTCTGAAATTGAATGACGGTGGTTTTATTCCTGAAGGAGAATATGCGAATATTGAAAGCACTTCTCTTTATAACTATTTCCAATCTGATGATTATAAGTTAGAAGAAATTTTTGATGTTGCCTCGACAGCAACAAAAGGAGATAAACAAAACCTTGACTTCATGGTTGAAAGTTTAAAAAATCCGAATCCCTATATCAGGTACTGGGCAGCAACAGGGTGCGCCATCCTGGGCGAAAATGCAAAAAAAGCAAAACATGAACTTGAATTATGTTTAACCGATGAATCTCCGGATGTCAGGATAGCATCAGCAGAATCGTTGTATCAAATTGGGGGGAAGCAAGAAGCAATAAATACATTAGGTGAAATTCTGCAAGACGATAACCAATACGTTGTTCTTCATGCACTTAATGTAATAAATGAACTTGGTAATGAGGTGATCATTGCTCTTGATACAGAGATTGAAACAGTAATGAATAAATATAAAGCGGACTACTATATTGAACGAACAATAGAGTATTTCAAAACCCGGAATTAGAAAATTAAAAATTCGTAACAGGTTAAAAGTGAATAAAACGATTGCAAAATGTATCTGGCTGGTAACCGAAAGTTAATCATTTATCCCGGCTATGTAATTTATTTCACTCAAAAAACTGCATATTATGAAACACCGTGGTAAAAAAATTCTTCGAATAGCTGTTGTAATAATATTGATTTTAGCAGTTATAATAGTTGCCACATATTTCAAGTTTCTAAAACCGGAAAAACCTGCAATCTCAGTGGAAGACCGTCAGGAAATATCTATCATGCCTTTACCGGCAAAACTTGAACTGCATGATGGTTATTATGAATTAAATGAAGAGTTCAGTATTGAGTTTGAAGGAAATAAAAGTAAGCGTGTAGAGCATGCAACTCAACGCTTCATAAACCGTCTTTCTGAAATTACAGGCTTGAATTTCAACAAAGGCAAGAATCTATCACTCGTAGTTGATTGTGAAGAAATAAGCAGCAAATATCCTGGATATGGTGAAGATGAATCATATATCCTGAATATTGGGAAAAACCGGATTTCCCTTTCCGCCGGTTCATCATTTGGTATTACCGGGGGATTGGAAACTTTGTTGCAGATGGTGGAAATCAAAAATAATCAATGGGTAATCAGACAGGCAAGGATTGAAGATAAACCACGTTTTGCCTGGCGCGGACTAATGATTGATGTATGCCGCCACTGGATACCAAAAGATGTAATTCTACGCCAGATAAATGCAATGGCTGTTGTAAAATTGAATGTTCTGCACCTGCATCTTACAGAACACCAGGGATTCAGGGTAGAATCGAAAGTTTTCCCAAAACTTCATGAACTTGGCTCAAACGGGAATTACTATACACAAGATGATATTCGTGAAATAATCGATTATGCTTCCGACAGGGGAATTAGAGTTCTTCCGGAATTTGATCTGCCCGGCCATTCAGCAAGCTGGCTTATTGGCTATCCTGAACTGGCAAGCAAACCCGGACCGTACAAGCTGGCAGAAACTTTTACCATCATTGAGCCGGTAATGAATCCGGCGAATGAAGAGGTTTATGAATTTCTTGACAGGTTTTTCCAGGAAATGGCTGCACTTTTCCCTGATGAATATCTGCATATTGGCGGCGATGAGGTAAATGCTAAACATTGGGAAGAAAACAAACAAATACAAAATTTTATGACAGAAAATAGCATTGAAGATTCTCATCAGTTGCAGGCTTATTTTAACCTGAGAATCCGGAAAATAATTGAAAAACACGGGAAAAAGATGGCTGGTTGGGACGAGATATTAAATCCCGCATTACCTAAAGGGGATATTATTGTTCAGTCATGGCGCTCTCATGAGTCATTATTCGATGCAGCCCGGAACGGCTATAAAGCAATTTTATCATCAGGATTATACCTTGATCATAAACTTCATGCCGGCCAGCACTATAATGTTGATCCTTTAATTATGAAGGGAGGGATTACTATTGAACCTGATACTTCAAACTGGAAAAGCTGGGATATAAATATAACTATTCAGGGCAGTGATATGCCCGGTGCTATGTTTCTTTTTGGTGATAATGATAACCTGAGAGGGTTTTTTGAGTTTATGGGAAAAATAAACTCCTTCGAAAATGCAACTTTAGTCAATAATAAACTGACTTTTTGTTTTGAATCGGGTTTTGGAAAAATGGATGTTGATGTCGCCCTTCAGGGAGATTCAATTTCCGGTACAATGGGTTTAAGTATTATCAAGCTGGATGTTCTCGGAAAACGAACGGGGGGTAGCGATTTGGAAGAGGGGATCAGTCTTCCTGAATTGAAACAGATTAAGCCACTTACCACTGAACAAAAATCCAATATCCTTGGAGGGGAAGCATGTTTATGGGCTGAGGTTGTTGACTCAATTACGGTTGAATCAAGGATATGGCCACGTACTGCTGCCATAGCTGAAAAATTATGGACACCCGAAAACCTGACTAATGACATAGACGATATGTACAGGCGACTTATTCGAATGGATAAATATTTAGTAAGAAGTGGAATGAAATATTATGAAAATCAGCATAAATTACTGAAGCAGCTTGTCAAAAATGAAAATATTGATGCATTGAAAACACTGGTTGATGTACTGGAAGAGGATAAATATTACAACCGGTTTTCTATTTATGGCAAAGATCTGACCACAGAAACTCCACTTAACCGGACTGTTGATGCATCTATGCCTGAAAGTTTTACAGCATATCAATTTTCAAAACAAGTTGACCGTTGGCTTGCTAATCCGGGAAATGACACATTGCGTAAATCCCTGATCAGGCAGCTCAAAAGCTGGGAAGGAAACCATCAGGAGTTGTTGCCGGTCATCATTCAATCGGAAAAACTGAAAGAGATTAACAATCTGTCGGAAAATTTATCTGAAGTTTCCGGTATAGCACTTGCTGTTCTTGAATTGACAGTAAAAGGAAAAATACTGCCTGATAAACAGAAATCAGAATATCTTGAAATGCTTGAAGAAGCAGCCAGGCCTCAGGCAGGAATGTTACTCCAGATTGTTCCCACGGTAAAAAAAATAGTTGAGAATAACCAATAATACAAACTCACTAATAAATAATTATATCATGACACATTACATTTTTAACAAACTGTTTTCTCTGCTTTTTTTCGTGTTTTTATTACCCGGTTGTAATAATCCGGCACCGAAAAATCAGGGTGATACAAGAATTTCAAAAATTGATTCTTTAAAACAGGCAGGGTTCGAGATCATTGACCTGCACGCACATCTGAAGGGTGGTCTTACTATGGAACAACTTCTGGAACATTCTCAGAAAACAGGGATCAAATATGGAGTTGCTGCCAACTGTGGTGTAGGATTTCCTGTTCAAAACGACTCTGACCTGAATAAATATTATAATTCGGTTAAAGATTACCCGGTTTACCATGGTATGCAAGCCGAAGGCAGGGAATGGGTTAACGCGTTCTCGCCGGATACAATAGCTCTGTTTGATTATGTATTTACCGATGCATTGACATATTTTGATAACAAAGGGCGAAGAACAAGACTATGGATGAAAGATGAAGTATTTGTTGAAGATGCAGATTCGTTTATGAATTACTATGTCAACCAGATTGTTGAGATTCTTAACAATGAGCCAGTAAATATTTATGTAAACCCTACTTTTCTGCCTGAAATCATACGTGAGAAGTATGATGAATTATGGACAGAAGAACGGATGCGTAAAGTTATTGATGCATTAAAAGAAAATAATATTGCTTTGGAGATAAATGCAAGGTACAAAATTCCTTCTGCTGAATTCATAAAAAAAGCAAAAGAGTTTGATGTGAAATTCACTTTGGGCACAAACAACGGAGCAAATGATCTGGGTTACCTCGAATACAGTCTGCAGATGATCGAAGAATGCAGACTTGAACCTGGTGATTTCTGGAAACCAAAGAAGTGATACGGCTCAGACTATCAGTTTTTTAACCTGGTCAGCGGCTTCCTGCAATGTGATTGCTGAGAAAACTTTTAATCCGGAATCATCAATCAGTTTCTTTCCCTCTTCGGCATTTGTTCCCTGCAAACGGACAATTACCGGAACAGTAATATTTCCTACAGAGTGATAAGCATCAACAACACCCTGTGCTACACGATCGCACCGAACAATTCCTCCAAAAATATTGATCAGGATTGCTTTAACATTGGTATCTTTCAGTATAATGCGGAAACCTGCTTCAACTGTTTCGGCGTTAGCTGTACCTCCTACATCAAGGAAGTTAGCAGGATCGCCTCCTGACAATTTAATAATATCCATTGTAGCCATAGCAAGACCGGCTCCATTAACCATACAACCAACATTTCCGTCAAGCTTTACAAAATTAAGATCATACTTGCCGGCTTCCACTTCAGCCGGATCTTCTTCAGAAATATCCCGCATCTCTGCATAATCTTTATGGCGGAAAAGGGCACTGTCATCAATATTTACTTTACAATCAACCGCTATAATATTATCATCCGAGGTTTTCATAACAGGATTGATCTCAAATAAAGAAGAGTCACTGCTTTCATAAGCTTTGTAAAGAGCTACAACAAACTTAACCATTTCTTTAAATGCCTTACCACTAAGCCCCAGGTTAAAAGCAATTTTCCGTGCCTGGAATGCCTGTATCCCCACCCCTGGGTCAATCTCTTCTTTATATATCAGGTGTGGTGTATTTTCAGCTACACTTTCAATATCAACTCCACCTTCAGCAGAATACATAACAGTGTTCCTGCCTGTCTCCCTGTTCAGTAATACACCCATATAATATTCTTCCGGTTCAGATTCTCCCGGATAATAAACATTTTGTCCAATAAGAATTTTTTTTACTTTTTTCCCTTCAGGACCGGTCTGATGAGTAACCAGTTGCATCCCGATCATTTTCTTTGATATCTCCCTGACCTCATCAATAGTTTCAGCAAGTTTCACTCCACCACCTTTACCTCTTCCCCCGGCATGTATCTGGGCTTTAATTACACATTTTCCCGATCCGGTTTTCAGTTTTATTTCCCTGGCAGCTTCAACTGCTTTTTCAGGAGTGTCAGCAACTATTTCAAAGGGGACATTCACACCAAAACTTTTCAGAATTGATTTCCCCTGATATTCATGTAGATTCATTTTAGCGGATTTTAGTTAAGTATCCAAAAATACTCTTTTTGCAAGATATTTCAAAAGGATACTTCAAACTCCTTATCTTTGCTTAACTTGAAAAATTCAATAATTCTATAAGTTTTTTTGTCAGACCAAAAAAAATGAGAAAACTGAAAAACAGTGAGCTTGGAAGGAAGTCGGTTAATGAGTACAAAGAGGCCGACAAATCGCCCATTATTGTTGTACTGGATAATGTGCGAAGCATGAACAACATTGGTTCGGTTTTCAGGACTGCAGATGCATTTCTTGTTAAGGCAATTTACCTTTGTGGAATTACGGCAAAACCTCCCCACAAAGATATTCAGAAAACTGCTCTGGGTGCAACTGAGTCAGTCTCATGGAAATATTATAATACAACAACGGAAGCAATTAAGGAATTAAAAAATGATGGTTATAAAATCATTTCGGTTGAACAAGCTGAAGAGGCAATTCCACTTGGTGATTTCATTGTTAAGGAAGGCAGGAAATATGCCGTGATATTCGGTCATGAAGTACGTGGTGTTGCGCAGGAAGTTGTTAATTTAAGTGATTACTGTATTGAAATACCACAATTTGGAACAAAGCATTCATTTAATATATCGGTAAGCGCCGGAATTGTATTGTGGGAATTATTTAGGAAAATTCGTTTTATTTAGTCGGAATCCGGGTTTGAGTCGGAATCCAACAACTCAAAAAAAAAAGAGCGGATAATCCGCTCTTTTTTTCTTTTAATAATATCTCTGATTATTCAACTATTGACTTAAAGGCTGCATTTTCGAAATACTTGCCAAATTCCATATCAGTTTTAGCAAGAGCTTTTAACTCACCATCAGCAGCAACAGCGGCTTTGAGATTTGTCATCACATAATTTTCATCATCCATACGTGCCCCAACAACAGCTTTCAAATAATCACCCCATGGACATTTATGGTCAATTGCCTCCAGTGTACTCTTTGCACCTGTTGTATTTCCATTGAGCAATTTAGCAAGTGCCGCATTGAATGAAGGATTTGTACCGAAGTAATTCACAGCATCCTGGTAATTTCCATTAAAAAGGTTAATAGTTCCCAGTCCGAAGTTTGATTCGTCAGTTAATTTTTCCATTGAAGTGAAATATCCCTGTGCTTTTTCAAGGTCACCCTGAACAAGAGCTACAAAACCCAGATTATTTTTTACATAGTCACCATCCTTAAGTTCCTGGGCTTTTATAAATGCCTTTTCAGATTCCTCAACCTTACCCATTTTCATCAATGTATAACCCATTCCGTTTACAGCACGGAAACACTTTGGAGCTTTTTCAGATGCCATCCCGTAATATTTAAGTTGCTTCTCGGCATCTTCTGTAAGTGTTGCTGCATAAAGCAACGCTTCAAGACCAAGCGTATCAGGATTGGTTTCAATATAATTCAGTATTTCTTCATCAGAAAAGCCAACAACGTCAACATTCACAATAAGTTTTGATCTGCGAAGTTTGGGTAGTATATCATCTTTCAATACTTCAAAAGCCTCAGACATATTTTTGATCTCTTTTTCTCTAACAACAGGATCAGAATGCATTGAAAGAACACGTAAAATAAGTTCTTTATCCTGAACATCTGATTTTTGCATAAGCTCTTTAAACCCATCCCAGTCTTCAGGAGTTGTGGTAGTTTTCACAAATCCTTCTTTTCCAGCTTCTTCAACCTTAGCTTTCTTGAGTTCGCGATTAAAGAATGTTCCTGCTGTTTCAGCTCGTTTACCTGATAATTTCTCATTAAGATCTAGAGGTCCATCAGGTGAAGCATAAGCAGAAATTTCAGTTCCTGTAAATTTATAATTCACTTTTTCATTAGCTTCTTTAAGATAAGCCTTCAACGCATCAATATCCTCAGCTTTAAGTTCTGAACCGCGTACATTTGCGCGATTTATAACATAGTGAATATCAGCTTTTTTTGATTCCGGAATTACTCTTTTAAACTTATCTCCTACCAGTATTGGGTGACCAGATTTTTTGGTTAGAGTAGAAGTTGCTACAACGCCATCAGCAAGTTTTACATCAGGCATTGTCACTGATTTACCACTCATTGAAGCACTAGTTTTAAGTATCAGTTCAGATACTCTCATTTCCTCATTGAAAGGAATTGTTGCCGAATAGGTAAAATTATCACCGGTAAATTTAATCACCTCATTGTTAGCTTCAACATCCTCGCCCTGCACTGAAACAGATTCAAATTTAGTCTCTCCGCCTTCATAAACAAGTACCGGAACAGCTTCCAGTGTAGCTTTTTTATTGAAATAACTTGCGGGGAATGAGCCCGTTATGGTTACGGCAACGTTACCGGTATGTGCCTCAAGGACTTCAGGTTCAACCTGATATTTTACATTCCCAGCTTCTTTTAACATTTTGTTTAGTCCGCCGCAACTACTGAGTAATGCAACTGCAAGAACCAAAGAAATAAAATAACTAACTTTTTTCATAATCACTTTTTTATTTGTTATACAATAGTTTAGATACGTTTAGATTAAAATGCAAATCTAATAAAATAATAACAATTAAACCAAATTAAATTTAGTTTTATCTACTGTAACACAACTCTGTTAATGCCTTTATCATATTTCTTGTCAAAGATCGTACTTATCAGGTTTTCATAATCATCATTTTTGTTGACAAAATCAACATTACAAGTATCAACAACCAGAATTTTCATATCAGTTTCCTGCTTAAAGAATTCAAAATACCCCATTTGGATTTTTTTCAGGTATTCAGCAGTTATTGATTTCTCATAATCTCTTCCCCGGCAATTAATATTATATAATAACTTCTCAACATCAAGATGCAAATATACGTAAAGACCAGGCCTGGGTAATGATTGGTAGATAATATTAAATATTTGCCTGTAAAGCCGGAATTCATCATCTGCAAGTGTTGATTTGGCAAAAATCAGGCTTTTCATAAAATAATAATCCGAGATCGTAAAACTTGTAAAAAGGTCCTGATCTCCCAGTTTTGTTTTTAATTGCCGGTATCTGTCAGCCAGAAAAGAGAGTTCGAGAGGAAAAGAATATCGTTCCTGATCTTTATAAAATTTAGGAAGGAATGGATTATCAGCAAATTGTTCCAGTATCATCCTGGCATTATACTGTTTTGATATCATTTTTACCAGCGAAGTTTTTCCCGCACCGATATTCCCCTC
>JAUWPX010000298.1 GCA_030611395.1 Bacteroidota bacterium
CAATTTAGATTGGAATTGTGAAGTATGTATCATATATTATAACGTGTTATAAAATATTGTTGGCTTTGAGTGTTGTTAGTATCTTTTTAAAAATCTCTCCAGGAGTAAGTATCTTATCATCTGATTCAGAACAATTAATTATTTTTATATTTTCGTCTGAATCAACTTCCTGAAGGTAAACTTCCCTTACCCTGTTTTGAAATTCCAGGTTTGCTTCATGAATATCCTGTTTCCCGTTTAGATATTTTCGTTCCGAACCATTTCTGGTACCGGTAAGTCGTTGTGCAGTAAATTTAAAAGGTACATCAAGAAAAAGATTGATATCCGGTTTAGGAATATTGTAATATTCATACTCCAGTTTAAGTATCCATTTTTTGAGTAGTTCCCTTTTTTCAGTATTCAGGAGTTTAGCACATTGAAAAGCAATATTTGAAAACACATACCTGTCAACCAATACCAGGTTCCCGTTATTAATCCAGGTTTCTATTAATGAAGCTGCATCCTTGCGGTCTCCGGCGTATAGCAAAGCAACAATGTAAGGATCAACCGTACTTATATCGCCAAATTCTCCGCGCAGGAACCTGGCAATCATCTCTCCGAAAAATTGTGAGTCAGTACGCGGGAAATGCAGATACTTGTAGGCTATTTTCTTCTTCCCGAGATAATCCTGCAGCAGGTTGATCTGTGTTGACTTACCGGCACCGTCTAATCCTTCAATAACAACAAAAGGCATAGATTTAAATGTAAATTAAAATAGCTACTTTTGCTAAGTAACTACAGTCTTGTTAATATTAATGAACGTTAAAGATACATTATTTTTGAAAATTTTTAACATGAAACATACATGATTATTTTTAATACATAAGGTTATGATTATAACAAGAAATAAAATAACATTCGCGCATTCGCGGCAATTATAACAAATGAAAATCAAAGGACAATTAATAGATTTCTCTGTTCCAAAAGTAATGGGGGTATTAAATGTAACACCCGATTCTTTTTATGATGGTGGACGCTATACAGTGGAGGGGAAAATAGTGAGTAAAGTTGAGAAAATGATTCTGGAAGGTGTCGATTTTATTGATATTGGAGCTTATTCTTCACGACCTGAAGCAGCTGTTATTTCTTATGAGGAAGAATTAAAAAGGTTGTCTGAAACAATGGAATTGTTAAGATCCGGTTTCCCTGAATCAATAATTTCAATTGATACATACCGGTCGGGGATTGCAAGGAAAATGGTTGAAGAGTATGGGGCAAACATGATCAATGATATTTCTGCAGGCGATATGGATAAGGAGATGTTTTGTACAATTGCCGATCTGCAAATTCCTTATGTAATGATGCATATGCAGGGAATACCTCAGACAATGCAGAAAAATCCAAAATATGATAATGTTGTAAAGGATATTTTATCTGTTTTTGCCGGCAAGGTTGAGGAATTGAAACTTCTTGGAGTGGATAATGTAATACTCGATCCCGGATTTGGATTTGGGAAAACACTTGATCATAATTATACATTGATGAATGGATTAGAGCAATTTTCAGTTCTTAATAAACCAATTATGGTTGGGGTTTCAAGAAAATCGATGATAGGAAAATTCCTTGGATGTACACCTGATGAAGCCCTAAACGGCACAGTTGTACTTAATACTATTGCTTTAATGAAAGGTGTTGATATTCTTAGAGTTCATGATGTAAAAGAAGCTGTTGAGGCGATAAGGATTGTTACGAAACTGAAGCAGTTGAATAAGTGATTGTATTTAAGTACTTTTGAATAATGAAAACATAGTAACTATGCTTCCTGCATTTATCACAATACGAATTCTTGATTTCCTTGATATAATATTGGTTGCTGTATTGTTGTACCAGTTATACAGGCTCATACGGGGAACAGTTGCAATAAATATTTTTATTGGGATATTCATTGTTTATCTATTCTGGCTTGTTGTAAAAGCACTGAATATGGAACTTATCAGTTCAATATTCGGACAGGTTATTGGTGTTGGAGTGATAGCACTTATCATTGTTTTTCAGCAGGAGATTCGCAGATTTCTGTTAATATTAGGTTCAAAGTATATTTCAAATGAGCGGTTTTCGTTCGATAATATTTTTTCAACAGTTACATTAGCATCTAAGCCTAAATTGGATATAAATACTATAGTGAAAGCCTGCAAACGGATGTCAGCGTCAAAAACCGGTGCGCTTATTGTTGTGAAACGCAGATCGGTTTTAAGTGCAATAATCGAAAGTGGAGATATTCTTAATGCTGATTGTTCATCAAGAATGCTTGAGTCAATTTTCTTTAAGAATAATCCCCTGCATGATGGGGCAGTGATTATTGAAGGGAAAAAAATTGTTGCAGCAAGATGCGTTTTGCCAACATCTGAGAATATCTACCTGCCGGCAAGATATGGAATGCGTCACCGTGCAGCCATTGGCATGACTGAAAGACACGATTCACTGGTAATTGTTGTGTCAGAAGAAACAGGAGAAATATCTCTTGTAAACTCGGGTGAGATTAAGACAAATCTGAAATCTGAGGATTTAAAAAATCTACTTGAAAGTGAATTATAGTTTTTTGCGAAAAAGAAAAGTTGCTTTTGATTCTTCTCTTCTTAGTAAACGCCCTATATTTTTCTGGTGTGTAATGAGCAGTAAGACAGATACAGCTATTGAAAATACTGCCATAGAAGGAACGGATGTATGAAATATTACAATAACTGCAATGGGGAATGTAAATCCGGCAAGAATTGAACTTAACGAAACATATTTTGTTAGAAACAGTGTTAGGAAGAAAACCCCTGCGCAAACCAGTGTGGAAAATGGGCTGATAGCCAGCACCATCCCAAACAGTGTTGCAACTCCTTTTCCCCCACGGAACCTGGCAAAAACAGGGAAGATATGTCCAATAACTGCCGCCCCTCCCAATATTAGCTGGAAGTTTACAAATTGATCAGTTCCGGGGGCAAGA
>JAUWPX010000002.1 GCA_030611395.1 Bacteroidota bacterium
CGGGTGAAACAATTTTCCAGTTAGGAACAATATCAGCAGTAGCATCCAGAAATTTTGCTGCAACCTGGTTCAATACCTGTCCTTTAAAAGGTATCCCTTTTGGCAGAACCACATCAAATGCTGAAATACGGTCAGTTGCAACCATTACCAGGTATTTATCATTAATATTATAAACATCACGAACTTTCCCGTGGTATAAATTTATTAATCCCGGAAACTTGAAATTAGTATTTTTAATAGCCTCTGTCATAACATGTTATGTATTTAAAGGTTTTTTCTTTCCTTTCTTCTCATACGCCCGAACTATATGCTTTACCAGCTTATGGCGCATTATATCCCGTTCATCGAACTCCAGAATTGATATACCATCTATTCCTTTAAGAATATTCACTGCCTGCCACAGACCTGAATCAGATTTCCTGGGCAGATCTATTTGAGTTATATCTCCTGTAACAATAAATTTGGATGATTGTCCCATTCTGGTCAGGAACATCTTTAACTGATTTACAGTAGAATTTTGTGCTTCATCTAAAATAACCACAGCATTTTCAAGTGTTCGTCCACGCATATATGCAAGGGGAGCAATTTGAATAATTTCATCCTCAATATACCCAACCAGTTTTTTCGACGGTATCATATCTCTCAGAGCATCATACAGAGGCTGAAGGTATGGTTCCAGTTTTTCCTTTACACTACCGGGCAGAAATCCGAGATGTTCTCCGGCTTCAACCGCAGGCCGGGTAAGTGTTATCTTTTCAACTTCCTTGTTTCGTAATGCTCTTACAGCAAGGGCTATTGCCAGATATGTTTTTCCTGTTCCTGCAGGTCCGACTACCATTAACAAATCGTTAAGGAAAAATTCCTTAACCAGATTAATCTGATTAACCGTTCTTGGCTTTATTGGCTGACCTACGTTGCCGAAAATCAATGCTTCATCAAGGTCTCCGTTTTTTATGTGGGACTGCATAGCAGAGTCAAAAAACAACTTATCTATATCAGCCTCCTCCAATCTGTTATATTTAAAGTAAAATTCAATAAGTCCCTCAAATTTTTCTTCAAAATCAGCTATAAGTGATTCCTCACCAATAACTTTAATTTCGCTACCTCTTGCAATTATTTTCAGCTTTGGAAAGAAATCAATGATTTTATTTAACAGACTATTATTGGATCCATAAACGTTTACCGGATCAATATCCTTTAAATATAAAATCTTTTGGGTCATCAATTCTATTAAATATTAATTACTTTTGAGAATTGCAAATTAGGTTATTTTTTCGATGAATAATAATTTTTAACGGAAGTTTTTTTCTCTATGCCAATAATTACCCTGACTACTGATTGGAAACAAAATGACTTCTATGCCGGTGCACTAAAAGGTACTATCCTCACTAAATGTCCTGATATACAGATTGTGGACATTTCACATCAGATACCACCTTTTAATACCGGCCAGGCTGCTTTCGTTATTAAGAATAGTTATAACCATTTTCCAAAAGGAACCATTCATATTATCGGTGTAGATGCCATACCTGATAAAGGAAATAATTATGTAGCAATCAAATTGAACGGACATTTCTTTATAGGATGTGATAACGGTATCTTTTCACTTATAGCGAAAGACAAACCTGAAAATATAATTCAGCTTAACAAAAAAGAGAGTAACTATCCAACTTTCCCTTGTATCAGTCTGTTTGCTGAAACTGCATGTGAACTTGCGAAAGGGAAACAAATCACTGAGCTTGGCAAAGAAATGAGTGAATTAAATACCAGAATTCCACTTCGGGCTACTATTGATGATAGGGTAATTACCGGTAGTGTGATTTATATTGATTCATACAAGAATGCTATTACTAATATTACAAATGAGCTTTTTAACAGGGTGGGGAAAAATTTGCCGTTTGAAATTTATATTCAAAGCCGGAAATATAAAATTACACGTATCAACAAAACATACTCTGAAACGCCCATCGGAGAACTACTTGCATTATTTAACTCATTGGGACTGCTTGAAATAGCTATGAACAAGGCAAATCTCTCCGATCTTCTCAACCTTTCAATCGGTTCAACTGTCAGGATAGATTTTCCGGATAAGAAGAAAAAGTAAATATGATAAAGGATTCAAGACTCACGGCATTTAAAGAATTACTGGATATAATGGATGAGTTACGCGAGAAATGTCCATGGGATCGTAAACAAACATTCGAAAGTTTACGGAAATTGACTATTGAAGAAACATATGAACTTACAGATGCTATTCTGAAAAAAAACCCGGCGGAGATAAAAGACGAACTTGGTGACCTTATGCTCCATATTGTTTTTTATGCCAAACTTGGTTCTGAAAACGGAACATTCAATATGACTGACATCCTTAACTCAATCAATAAAAAACTGATAACCAGGCATCCTCATGTATTTGGAGACACAAAGGTTGCAGATGAAGAAGAGGTATTAAAAAACTGGGAAAAGATCAAACTCAGGAATGGAAAGAAATCAGTTCTTGGAGGAATTCCTAAATCACTCCCGGCACTGATTAAAGCTAACCGACTGCAGGAAAAAGTTCACGGAGTGGGGTTCGATTGGAAAGATCGCTCAGAAATCTGGGGGAAAATCAATGAGGAGATAGGTGAAATAAAAGAAGAACTACTCAAATTATCGGAGAAAGAGATTAAAGAGAATGGAGGCAAAGAAAAACTGGAGGGAGAATTAGGCGACTTATTATTCAGTATTATCAACGCTGCAAGATTATATGGGATTGACCCTGAAAACTCACTTGAACGGACTAATAAAAAATTTATCTCCCGTTTCCAGCAAATGGAAAAAATCATCAGGCAACAGGGAAAAAAGCTGGAATATCTAAGTCTGGATGAAATGAACCGGATTTGGGAAGAAGTTAAAAAGAAAGAAGTCAAACAATAGTCAAACAATAGTCATACAATGGTCATGCGATGGTCATGCGATGGTCCGATGATTTAAGGTATCTTCCCTTTTCCTTTCTGTAGTCCTTTCTGTGGTCCTTTTTGTGATCCTTTTTGTAATCCTTTCTGTGGTCGTTTTTGTGGTCCTTTCTGTGGTTTTTTGTCTTTGCTTTTGTTTGGTTTTTCATCCTGCTCCTCCGGATCTTTTTCATCTTTATCTTCTGAAAAATCCAGAAGTTCCTGTTTTTGAAGGATGTTATACCAAAGAATCACTTTCTTAATATCAGAAGCATATACCCTTTTCCTGTCATAAGCAGGAATAATTTCATGGAAGTATTCTTCCAACACCTTGCCTGAGGATTTATGGTTTATTGAAGCAGCACCGTTCTCTTTTTCATATATAGCTTTAAATACATCTTTCAGAGCCATATCTTCTGTTTCGGTAAATACGGCAATATCCTCAAGGGAACTAATTTTAGTAGTTGTAAAAGCGGTAATCCGTTTTTTATCTTCCAGGTTTTCTACTATCATAACGCTATTTCTTCCCTGCGAAATGAATTTATATAATCCTGGTTTACCTGAAATAGCAAAAATATCCTTCAAATCCATAGTCTAAATAAGTTAAAAGTTATAAAGTTAAAAGTTAAAAGTTATAAAGTTAAAAGTTAAAAGTTATAAAGTTAAAAGTTGTAAAGTTATAAAGTTAAAAGTAAAAAAAGTTTTTAGGCAGAAATAATCAAATACAATATTTCATAACTATTTAGTGCCTTCCCTACTCAACTACTCACCTTACTCAACTACTCACCTATATAATCAGGCAATTTTCCTTTCTTTCTTTATTTGGATATATGCCTCATTCACTTTTTGAAATTTCTCCTTTGCCGCAATTCTAAAATCCTCTCCCAGATGACTAACCTTATCAGGATGGCATTTATTAGCCATTTTACGATAAGCTTTCTTCAAATCTTCAACACTAGCATCGCGATCTACTCCAAGAATTTTGTATGCTGAATCGGTTTTTGGCACAAACATATACCTGATCGAATTGATATCATTTTGCGAAAGACCAAGGTAATATGCAATCTGTTCTATTACTTTAATTTCATCCGGGTGTACCATTCCATCAGCACCTGAAATACCAAAAAGAAAATGAAGTAACTGCAAACGTGAGGCGTAATCCATATTTTGTTTTATTTGCAGGGAAACATCTCTTACCGGTATTTCCTGTTTAAGCAAATCACCAAGCATCCTGACACCTTCACTTGCAGCATCATGTCCAAATGCCTTCACAAAATATTGTTTAACGTAATCAAGTTCAGCACGAACTACTTTCCCATCCGCACGCATCACAGCAGCCACAAGTACAAGAAGACTCATAGCATAAGCACCTGTGGTTGTTTGTTTCTGCTTACCCGGTATTGTCTGTTGGGCCTGGTTATCCATCATCGATCCAATCGCAAAACCCAACAAACCTCCAATAGGTCCAAAAAACGCCCATCCAAGTCCACCTGCAATCCATTTACTAAATTTTCCCATAATTCAAAGTTGTAATAGTTTATGGACAGATTCTATTTAAATATTTTCTGAAAGAAGCTTATGTACTTCCAGTACATGCGGAAGTAACATTTTTTTCCCATCATTCACCAAATTAATATCCGCCTTTTCATTTCTTTCTTTTTCAGTTAACTGATTATTTATCCGTTCAATCACCTTTTCTTTACTAACACCGTCACGCTTACAAACCCGTTCAATCCTTATTGCTTCAGGAGCAGAAATATTTATCACCTTATCAAGAAAACGATCGGTACCTGTCTCAAAAATTATTGCTGCTTCCATAATAACATAAGCCGATTTTGTCTGACAGGTACACCATTCAGTGAATCGTTCTAAAACAGCAGGATGAATAGTATTATTTACTATGTCCATATTCTTTCTGTCGCTGAATATTAAATCAGCCAGCATTTGCTTATTAAGTTTACCTGACAAGTAAAGTTCTTTACTAAAATATCCGGTAAGAGCCAATCTAATCTCCTTATCGGTTTCCAGAAGAATGTTAGCTTCATCATCTGCAAAGAACACAGGCACATTGAGACAACGGAAAATTTTACATACTAAAGATTTTCCGCTACCAATACCTCCTGTTACTCCAACTTTTTTCATTTTTTCTCCACAATAAACTCAACACTTATCGGATAAATCTGGATATTAGAAACATATTCCGGTGCATTGGATAACCGAACTTTAATCTTATTAGAATAGTTACTTTTAATAACTGAATAGTCAACTATAACCCTAAAAAGATTAACAGTCAGCTTATCATAGTCACTTAACGGAACCCTGCAGGTAACATTAATTGAACCCGGAAATGTCTTTAATTCAAGGGTGTCCGGGATATTAACCACATTCACAGGGACGGTAAATCTGGCTTCAGTGAAACGTTCAACCGGTACTATTACAATGACTTTCCTGGTTGAAAGATCAACATTTTCGATTGGAATTAAACCAATGTTCTTTCTAATATCCTGGTCAACCGATGTAAACTTCTGAAACTGTGTTTCAACCCATTCAATTGTATCGATAACAACACCTGGTCCGGATATTATTACACTATCCGGTTGAGAAGTAATGTTCCCTCCTATCATATATTGCTGCCCGAATTCAACATCAGTATTAATTTTAACCGGTACTTTTTTCTGTATGCGCTCATCAAATTCAAATATCAGAGTATCAGGAGATATATCAAGCACCTTAAGATCAGAACCGAATTGCTGGTTAACCCTTGCAAGTGAGCTGGATGTTAAAATAAAAAATTTCGAGGCACTGCCATCGGAAAATATATTATAGGAATAATGACTGATATCAAATACAATTGGTGTAAGTTTACCCACCATTTTATACTTTAAAAGTAAAAATCCCGGTGCTTTAACCAAAAGATCAAACTCACCCGGTAATTCTCTTACAAGCACCTTGTTTCCCGGAATATTATTGTATTTAACAGGGTATGTAATAAGTGTAGTAGTATCTTTACTCAATTCATTCAGAAACCAAAACATAGTTGACAAAACCAGAAAAAAGAGAAATACCAGAACCTTCCTGTCAAGTTTGAACTTAACCCGGGACAATTGATCCATGGCATTCTTAATAATTCTGTTCTTCAAATCCTGGTTAGAGTTTTGAGTTTATTCTTTCAAATATAATATAACCCTGAACGTATGTTACTTTTGAGCAGGCAGATCACTAGCATCCTTAAGCACTGCACTCTTATCAATTTTGAAACGCACCTGTTCTCCCACATCAACAACAACGACATTATCTTTGATATCAACTACCTTACCATAAATACCACCTGTAGTAACTATCCTATCACCTTTCTTAAGCGACTCTCTGTATGTTCTCAGATCCTTCTGCTTTTTAGCCTGTGGTCTTATCATGAAAAAATAAAAAACTACAATAATCAAAATAAAGGGTAAAAATGTCATTAAAGGATTCTGGTCCTCAGTTTTAGGAGCCATTAGTAAAACATAGAGTAAATTGTTCATCACTAAAATTTTTATTATTATTTAAATTTCAAAAAAAAAATGTTGTGCAAATTAATAACAAATTTGATACAAGAACAAATAAGCAATTAATTAATGGAATTATCACCTATTAAACCTTTGCCTTTTTTAATAATTACTTTATCACGTCTAAGGTCGTGCACAATCTTGTCAAGTATCCCATTTATAAAATTACTGCTTCGTTCTGTACAATAAAATTTTGCTATTTCCAGGTATTCATTCAAACTCACTTTAACAGGAATTTCAGCGAACCAGATCATTTCAGATATAGCTAATTGCATTACCAGAATGTCCATAAATGCAATCCGGTCAATATCCCAGTTAATTGTATATTTATCTATCAGGTTTCTATAATCTGTTTCTTTAAGAACACTTTTACGAAACAGATTCTTCACAAATTTCTTGTCCTCCGCCGTCTTATACAATTCAAATAGCGGCCCATTGTACTTATTATTTGATCTGTATTTCTTAATTGTCTTAATCAACATACTGGCAATAAATTCAATATCATCATTCCAAAAAATACTTTGTTCCTCTATTGCCTGATGAAGATCATCATAATCAGCCACATAGTAAGCAAGAAAGTCAATGATAATTTTCTTATCTGCCTCATAATCACTGCTCTCCGCTTCCATATAGATTATATACTCTTCGGAGCCTTCTAACAGTCTTAATAAATTCTTAACCAATCCAGGATAGTTTATCCAGGAAAGCTTCCTGATTTTTATATATTTATGTAACCTGTAGTTCTCCTGAAATTGCAGGATAAGCTTATTTTCTATAAAACGGATATTTGGATACAAATCATCATGAACAGGTATCTGTTTATGTTTTGCTAATTCAATTTTTTCAATAGCAGCATTCCTGATATCAATGATCAACAAGTGTAGTAAGTGATAAAGGTCATAAGCTTTCTCAATACTAAAAAACAGATCCTTTTCCGATTGATTAATTGTTTTGCCCTCTGATTTATAATGGGCATAAAGCGCCTGCAATATCTTAATTCTCAATAACCTTCTACTAATCATGCCTAAAGAACCACTTAATAAAAACTGTGCAAATTTAATCCAATTTTTATGATAAAAATAATTTTTCACTTCAAAATGAACTATTCAGCCATAAATTTCCTTCAGAACTGTTTTTGATAATAATAGGATTTCTTAAAATATTTTTTACATTTGGACATTGAATAATTAATTATAACTCAAAAATTTCTTAATGATGGAAGACGGACAAGAAAAAAAGGATGAACAAGTTAAGAGTAGTGATGATCAAAAAAACAATAATAGGGAAGAAATATTCTCGGAAGTAGTACGAGCCGGGCGTAGGACTTATTTTTTTGATGTCAAAGCAACCAGGAAGGATGAATATTACCTGACAGTTACCGAAAGTAAAAAAAGATTTAACAAAGAAGGTAATTTTTTCTATGAGAAACACAAGATTTTTTTGTATAAAGAAGACTTTGACAAATTTTCAGATGCACTGGTTTCTACTCTCGGTTTTATTAAGGATAAACAACCAAACGGCGCACCAACAGAAGATGAAAATACAGAAACCAATGCTAAAGACGAGACTATCTCAAACGATTACACCAATGTAGAGTTTGAGGACCTGGAGGAGAAAAAAGAATAATAATTGCATGAAAACCGGTCTTTTGCCGGTTTTTCCTCATAACAGTTTAAAGGGTTAATTGGCTTGCCCCGTGAAATGCGACACTTGCCCTGTGAAATTTGAGGCACGAAAATATTTCACCAGGGAAGGAGCATATTTCACCGGGGTTAATTTCTAATTTTTAATTTCTAATTTCTAATTGGTTGATTGGTTAATATTATATGGGATCCGGCCAGCCGAATGCAATTCGGCTCTACTTCTCCTTTTCACCTCTTCTCATCTGTTTTTTGCTCTTTGCTCAAATAAGATGTTGTTTAGAAACATTATTAATAGTAGGTTTGCAAAACAAAAAATAAACTGACCGGCAGATAGAATCAGGGTTCATAAAATGAGATTATCACAATTAAAAAATAATGAGGAAGGAATAATCACAAAAGTGAGAGGGCGTGGTGCGTTCAGGAAAAGGATAATGGAAATGGGATTCGTTAAAGGGAAAAAAATAAGAGTGATTAAGAATGCCCCCCTGAAAGATCCTATCGAATACTCCATTATGTCATACGAGGTTTCCCTGAGACGTAGCGAGGCACAGCTTATTGAGATTGTTACAATTGAAGAAGCAAAAAAAAATGGAATAAAAAATTTCAATAGAACAGAAACTGAAGAATTTTTCGTACATACTGCCAGAACAAAAGGGAAACATATAAATGTAGCCCTTGTCGGAAACCCCAACTGCGGAAAGACCACTCTGTTCAATAATGTCTCCAACTCACGCGAGCATGTCGGAAATTATGGCGGAGTTACAATTGATTCAAAAATTGCTACTTTCAAACGGGGTGACTATACTTTTGAACTTATTGATCTTCCCGGAACCTATTCTTTATCAGCTTATTCACCTGAGGAGATCTTTGTAAGGAAACATATTTTCGGAAAAATGCCGGACGTAGTGATCAATGTAGTTGATGCATCTAATCTGGAAAGGAATCTGTTTCTTACTACTCAGCTGATAGACATGGACATACGTGTTGTTATGGCACTTAACATGTATGATGAACACCTTAAGCGGGGCGACCACTTCGATTACAATTCTCTCGGCAAAATGATTGGAATTCCCATTGTACCCACAACCAGCTCAAAGGGATCAGGGATTAAACAACTCTTCGATAAAGTAATTGATGTTTATGAAGACCGGGATCCTGATTTGAGGCATGTACATATTAAATACGAAAAACCGGTTGAAGATTCTCTAAAGATATTGCAGGATATTATCTGGGAAAATAAGGCACTGACAGATAAAGTATCCTCACGATTCTATGCAATTAAACTACTTGAAAAAGATAAAGCCGTTCATTTCTCTCTTTCCAGATGGCCCAACTACAAAAAAATCGATGATACTACAAGAAGAGAAATATCCGGTATTGAAACCCAATACAAAGAAGATACAGAGGCAGTTATTACGGATGCAAGGTATGGATTTATTGCCGGTGCCCTGAAAGAAACATATAAAAGCGTAACAGTTGAGAGAAATAACACAAAGCGAATTGATGATTTTATGACTCATAAGCTATTCGGATTCCCTATCTTTTTTATCGCTATGTTTATTATGTTCTTTTCTACATTTGAGTTGGGAAGGTTTCCAATGCAATGGCTGGAAATAATAATTGGCTGGTTCTCCGGCTGGTTGAACGGAGTTATGCCTGACGGACCATTAAAAGCGCTTCTGGCAGATGGTATTGTAAGCGGTGTCGGAAGTGTTATCGTGTTCCTGCCAAATATCCTGATCCTTTTCTTCTTTATTTCACTTATGGAAGATACAGGCTATATGGCAAGGGCTGCTTTTATTATGGACAAAGTAATGCATAAAATCGGACTGCATGGGAAATCATTTATTCCGCTTATCATGGGATTTGGATGCAATGTACCTGCAATAATGGCTACACGCTCAATCGAAAACCGTAATAACAGGCTGCTCACTATTCTTATCAACCCATTTATGTCTTGTAGTGCACGACTTCCCGTTTATATTCTAATAATTGGTGCATTTTTTCCTAAAAATCCGGGGATCATTCTGTTTCTGATGTATTTTACCGGAGTTATCCTGGCTGCAGTTGTTGCAGTTATCCTGAAAAAAATATTTTTCAGAACCGAGGAGGTGCCTTTCGTCATGGAACTCCCACCCTATAGAATGCCCACCATAAAATCCACTCTCAAACATATGTGGAATAAAGGATTCCTATATTTGAAAAAAATGGGGGGAGTGATACTTGTAGCTTCAATAATAATATGGGCACTTGGATACTACCCAAGGAATGTATCCTATTCAATCGACTATGATAATTTGATTGAAGAAACTATAAAGCAAACTGAGAAGAAAAAAGCATTGATTTCCAACACTGAAACAGGAGCTTTAGAAAGACTTGAATTGCAAAAAAATAGTAAAATCAAAACATTACAACTCCAGCAACAAGCAGAACGTCAGGAAAAATCATATATCGGACAAATCGGGTATTTCATTGAACCGGTTATCAAACCATTAGGGTTTGACTGGAGGATGGGGGTCTGTCTTCTCTCCGGGGTAGCTGCAAAAGAGATTGTCGTTAGCACAATGGCAGTCCTTTATCAGGCAGGAGTTGATTCAGATGGGACTTCCGAAACCCTGGCACAAAAAATTAAAGAGATTCGCTATAGTGAAGGTGAAAGAAAAGGGGACCCTGTTTTCAATCCTCTTGTAGCTTTTACATTTTTAATATTTATCCTGGTCTATTTTCCATGTGTTGCAGTTATTGCAGCAATAAAGAAAGAATCAGGTAGCTGGAAATGGGCAGGCTTTACTATTGTATATACAACAAGTCTTGCATGGATACTCTCTTTTATAGTTTATCAGGTTGGAAGCCTGTTTGTTTAGGAAGTTTTTTAATTTTTAATTTCTAATTTTAAATTTAAAACATGATACAGGAAACAATAACATATCTGGTAATCGGATTGTCTATATTATATACTCTATATCATATGATAAAAATATTCCTGCCCAACAAACAAGTTAATAAAAACTACGGTTGCAATGGCTTTTGTGCAACCTGTTCAGCTAAAAGAGATATTATGTCTTCTTTCAAACCTTTGTCTGGCAAATCATAATCTATTTCCTAACCAGTATCTTACAAAAAAATATGTGTCTGAAATAGAATTTCTATAATTGATTTTTATTATGGAATTGCTATATTTGCCAACTAAAATTTAAAAAAATAAAATTATGAAAAAAATACTTTTTGTAACTGTATTGAGTTTTGTATTATTCTCATGTGGCAATAATCCTCAAAAGGTTGACACTTCTGTTGAAACAAAAAAGGAAGCGGTAAAGCTTACAATTTCTGAACTGCTCGAAAATCCGGATAAATATGTGGACCAAAAGATTATTGTTAGTGGTACTGTTGACCATGTTTGTAAAAATGGCGGAAAAAAGATGTTCATTCTGGGTATCAATCCTGATAACAGGTTAAAGATCACAACCGGTGAAGATATTTCTGTCTTTGAAGTTGATCTGGAAGGAAGTGATGTTACTGTAGAAGGAATTTTTACTGAACTAACAATTGATGAAGAGTATCTTGTAAAATTGGAAAATGAACTAAACAAGGAAAAAGAAGAACATGCAGTACATGATGAATCCGTTGAACATACTCATGAAGGTGAACAATCAGGTGATGTGGAACATGATGAATCCGCAGAACATACTCACGACGGTGAACAATCAGGCGATAAGGAACATACAGAAGGGTTGGATCAAATCAGTACCCTCAGAAATCATATTAAGGAAAGTGGAGAAAATCATATTTCACAGTATTCTGTTAAATGTATAAGTTATCTTGTAAAAGCAGAATAAAAAATCTTTTTCAAATTAACACAATGAAGTGGAGAAAATGGAACAGAGTTCTGCACCGCGATTTTGGATATTTTTTTGTAGCAATGTCTATTATTTACGGTATTTCCGGTATTGCACTTAATCACTTAAACGACTGGAACCCTAATTATATCATCGAACACAAAGAAATTAATCTAAACCGGGAACTTAAAAAGGAAAACACCAATAAACAGACCGTGTTATCCATTCTCGAAGAAGCAGGTGAAGAAGAAAATTACAAGAAGTTTTTTTTTCCCGCCGATAATACTCTTAAAATATTTTTAAAAGGAGGTTCAATTGTTTTTGATCTTGGAACAGGTAAAGGAACCCTTGAAAAAATCAGGCGCAGACCACTATTCTACGAGGTAAACTTCCTGCATTATAACCCGGGGAAATTATGGACATGGTTTTCAGATATTTATAGCGGTGCACTTGTCCTGCTGGCAATTACCGGATTATTTATTCTTAGAGGTAAGAATGGAATAACAGGCCGCGGTGCATGGCTGACAATAGCAGGGTTAATAGTTCCATTATTATTTCTTTTGTTCCTGTAATAATACTATTGTTCACCCGGAAGATAATAGGGAATTAAATAAAATTATAAACAAGTATGGTTGATTATATTCTTGTAGCAATAGGGATCATTTTTATTATAATCGGACTTCTTGGATGCATCCTGCCAATAATACCCGGTCCGCCATTAAGCTTTATCGGACTATTGTTCCTTCATTATACCGGGTTCAGGGATTTTACATCAAATTTCCTGCTATTAATGGGAACTGTTGCTATTGTAGTAACAATAATCGATTATATAGTCCCAATTTGGGGCACCAAAAAATTCGGAGGTTCAAAAGCCGGAGTATGGGGTGCCACTTTAGGACTTGTAGTTGGTGTTTTCTTTTTCCCTCCAATAGGTATTATTATTGGACCTCTGGCAGGTGCTATTATTGCTGAAGTAACTCGTGGAAAAGAATTCAGCAAATCATTCAGGGCAGGTCTTGGTTCTTTGTTTGGCTTTTTACTTGGCACGGGGATCAAACTAATAGCTTCCGGAATAATGACCTACTACTTCTTCAAAGAGCTTTTCTAATAATTAATTACGCTGGCTTTATCTTTGGTGCTATATTGAAAAAATCCTATTGCTTTATAAAAGATTATTTGCTGCAAATATCATAACAGATCACTGACCTAATGTTGCCACCATTATTGCTTTAATTGTATGCAACCTGTTTTCAGCTTCATCAAAAACAACAGAAGCATCTGATTCAAAAACATCTTCAGTTACCTCCATTGCATCAAGTCCAAACTTCTGAAATATCTCCTCTCCTACTTTTGTCTCCCTGTTATGAAAAGCAGGCAAGCAATGCAGTACCTTAACCATAGGATTAGCGGTTAATTCCAAAACATTCTTGTTAATCTGGTATGGTTTAAGTAGTTGTATTCTTTCCTCCCAGACTGAATCGGGTTCACCCATTGAGACCCAAACATCAGTATAAAGAAAATCTGCTCCCTTTACAGCAATTTCAACATTATCTGTAATGGTTATGCTGCCACCGGTATCTTTTGCAATTTTCCTGCAGGTATTCACAAGATTTTTATCCGGCTGACAATCTTCAGGAGCAGCAGCCCGGAAGTCCATACCCATTTTTGCAGCACCAACCATCAATGAATTGGCTACATTGTTTCTTGCATCACCCAGGTAGCAAAAGCTGATCTTGCTTAATTTTTTATCAGTATGTTCCAGCATTGTCATAAAGTCGGCAAGTATCTGGGTGGGATGGAATTCATTGGTTAGCCCGTTCCAAACCGGCACACCGGAATATTTACCCAGAGTTTCAACCATATCCTGACCGAATCCACGATATTCAATACCATCATACATCCGTCCAAGTACACGTGCAGTGTCTTTCATCGACTCTTTGTAACCAATCTGTGAACCGGATGGACCGAGATAAGTTACATGAGCACCCTGATCTAATGCAGCCACTTCAAATGCACACCTTGTACGAGTTGATGACTTTTCAAATATCAAAGCTATATTCTTACCTTTCAAACGCGGTTGCTCTGTTCCGGCATATTTTACCCGTTTTAACTCAAATGAGATATCAAGCAAATGTGAAATTTCCGCCGGAGTATAATCCAGTAACTTAAGGAAGTTTCTGTTTTTTAAATTGTTAGCCATTTTTTTTTGGTTTATTAGTTTATTAAGCTTATATATTTTGGATTAAGAAATTGTTACCGGTTACTGGTCATCGAATCCATGAACTCTTCATTCTTCCTTACTCACCCACTCAACCTACTCAACTACTCAACTTTTCTTCATTTATCATATTCCATTGTAATTTTCGTGCCGTATGATCTGTCTTCCAGTTTTGTTGCTTCCGTGATAACGCTTTTCAAGCCACCTTTTTCAATAAACTGAAGGCAGGCCATGATCTTAGGAGCCATACTTCCCTTTGAAAACATACCTTCATTTAAATAGCGGACAGTGTCAGCATGATCCAGAAATTCTTTAATTTCCTGGTTCGGCTTCTTATAATTTATATATACAAACGGAACATCTGTAAGAATATAAAACTCATCAGCTTTGATCCTTGCTGCCAGTAATGAAGAAGCCAGGTCTTTATCTATTACAGCTTCTACCGGTCTTATATTTTCCTTCTCATCAATATAAACAGGCACCCCTCCACCGCCGGAGGCAATTACAATATTTCCTTCCCTGGCAAGCTTTTCAATCACATCTTCATTCATTATTCCAACCGGGCGGGGCGATGGAACAACCCTTCTCCATCCACCTTCAGCTTTTACTTCTTCCTTGAATATCCAACCCTTTTTCTCTGTAAGATCATCGGCTTCCTGTTTGGAATATATCTTCCCTACTCTTTTCTGCGGATCCTGAAATGCAGGATCATTCTTATCTATCATTACCTGGGTAACAATTGTAACAACATTCTTCTTTATGCCATGTTTCCTCATAACATTCCTGAATACCCTTTCAATCATGTATCCGATTCCCCCCTGTGAATCAGCGACACAAATATCCAGAGGCATTTGAGCTATTCCATACATCTGTTCACCTGCATCATTTCTCATAAGTATATTACCAACCTGTGGACCGTTACCATGGGATAATACAATATCATATCCCTCCTTTAACAAATAAACCAGATTCTCCAGCGTATCAGCCGTATTTTGTTCCTGTTCTATAATAGTACCCTCCTGATCTCTCCTGAGAAGCGCATTTCCACCTAAAGCAACAACAGCCAATTTGTTCATAATCAATTATTTAAATCCTATTGCCAGAGAAATACAAAATTACCAATTTTTTATAATTTAATGATATAATTGCTGTTGTTTCTACGAAAGAAACGTATTGCGGTGAAAAAAACTAACCGTAAAGGTCGTGAAGAGTTCACGCAAAGATCGCAAAGAAGGCGCAAAGTTGCTGTGTTAAGAGTTACGGGTTAATTATTTTTAACTGAAATCGTAAAACCGTAAATAAATTTGTATATTGTCTTTTTAAAAATTGAGTCTAATTGGTACGATCATATAATTCACCACTTTTAATCAACAGGTTTATCGTAACAGTATTGCTGTTATCTCTTCTTTTGTTAAACTCCTGTCGTAAACATAATGAAAGAGAAGAAGGGGAAATTCTTTATACTATAACCTACCTGGATAACAAAATTCAGAACCTGCCGAGTCAGTCATTGCCTAAAGAACTGGTTATTAAATTCAAAGATGGTTATTATCTCAGCGACATTAGCGGAATGTTTGGTTATTTCAAAATTACAAATATTATAAATCACAGAAATTCATCTAATTTAACCTATCTACAGGTACTTGATAAAAAATATTATTACCAGGGTAAGATGAATGAATCATCCCCTGGGTTTAATAAAATGCCCGAAATGACAATCGAATATGGAAATGAAGTAAAAAATATTTGTGGTTTTGAATGTAAACCTGCAATTATAAACTTTCCTTCATCAGATATGAAATCATTCACTGTTTATTATACCAATGAAATACCCATAAAGAATCCTAATTCTTCAAATCCTTATATTAATATCGATGGTGTATTACTCGAATTCCATTTAAACCTTAGCAAAGTTGAAATGAAACTTACTGCAAAAAGTGTTTCTTTCAAACAAATATCCTCAAAGGAATTCAAGGATAAGCCAAATTTCAAAAGAGTACCAAAAGAATTTATTACCACCGTACTTGACAAAATAATGGAATAGTTTTTTCTATCTTTGGGCTTGTTAACTGTTAGCTTTTTGCTTTCGACTTTAAGTATAAAGCTTAATCTTTCTATTTAAGCATAGAACCAAAAAAAAGAACCTGTTAAAGGATGAAAAGGAAAAATAACTCAAAAAATAATATTAAAGTAAAATCAAACAAAAACAGGTTTGGAATTTTCAAAGACAACAGGGTAAAACTATTGTTTGGTCTTTTTCTTATTGGCTTTGCTTTTTTTCTCCTCCTGGCCTTTATTTCATTCTTTTTTTCCTGGAAAACCGACCAGAGTTTTGAATGGTCATCAGCATTTTCCAATTCTGAAATCCGCGTTTTGAACTGGTCAGGCAAAACCGGTGCATATTTCTCAAATCTTCTTATTAATAAATGGTTTGGAATAGCTTCCTTTTTTATTCCCATTTTGCTGTTACTTATTGGCTTGCAAATGCTTAATTTAAAAATTCTTCCTCTGTGGAAAACAGTTAAGACAGGGCTTATTGCAATTATTCTGCTCTCGGTTATTCTTAGTTACATTTTTGGCGACTCCGGAGGCTATCTCGGTAGTGGATTAGGAGGCGGACACGGATTCCTTATAAGTAACTGGCTTAATGCATTTCTTGGTAAAGCCGGTACCGGGTTTTTATTATTGTTTCTGCTTACAGCATTTCTTATTTTTTCATTTAGCGGTATTATGCACCTTTTCAAAAGAAAGGAAAAAGCAGGTGACGAGAATTCTGAAATTACAGGTTTTCCCGACATAATTAGTGACAATTATTCTGATGAAACTAAACCTGGCAAATACAATACAGGAGAAGAAGAAAATGAATCGACACCATTTCAAATAAAAGATATTAATAAGGAGCAGAATGAAAACAAAAAGGAGACAAAACAGACAACTGATGATATTGAGTTAACAATTGAACAACGCAAATCATCAGAAGACGAAGAGCCAGGAGAAATAACCCCTCAACCCTACGACCCTGCACTTGATCTGCCTTTATATAAAATACCCGGCACTGAACTGCTTGATGATTATGAATCAGCGAATTCTCATGTTTCAAAAGATGAGCTTATCAGCAACAAGAATAAAATTGTTGAAACTCTTAGAAATTATAACATTGAGATTGACAAGATAAAAGCAACTATCGGTCCGACAGTAACTTTGTATGAAATCGTTCCGGCTCCGGGTATCCGTATTTCCAAAATCAGAAATCTTGAAGACGATATAGCCCTTAGTCTTGCTGCATTAGGAATTAGAATAATAGCACCAATTCCCGGAAGAGGAACGATTGGCATTGAAGTCCCTAACCTGAATCCTGAGATTGTTTCGATGAAATCAATGCTCAATTCAAAAAAATTCAGGGAATCGGAATTTGAGTTATGTGTAGCTCTTGGTAAAACTATTTCTGATGAACCATATATTTTTGATCTGACCAGAATGCCTCACTTGTTGATCGCAGGTGCAACAGGCCAGGGGAAATCAGTTGGATTGAACGTTATAATTACTTCCCTGCTTTATAAAAAACATCCTTCCGAGATCAAATTTGTAATGATCGATCCGAAAAAGGTTGAACTTACTCTTTTTTCAAAAATTGAAAGGCATTTCCTGGCAAAGCTTCCCAATGATGAAGAACCTATTATTACAGATACACACAAAGTAATTAATACCCTGAATTCTCTTACAATTGAAATGGATAACAGGTATGATTTACTAAAACTTGCACATGTTCGTAATATCCGCGAGTATACCGGCAAATTTAAAAGCAGGAAGCTTAACCCTGAAAAAGGTCATCGATATCTGCCTTATCTTGTTCTGGTTATTGATGAATTTGCCGACCTGATTATGACAGCAGGTAAAGAGATCGAAAACCCGCTTGCCCGCCTTGCTCAAATGGGAAGAGCTGTGGGATTGCACCTTGTTATTGCTACTCAAAGACCTACTACCAATATTATTACCGGAGTGATCAAAGCTAATTTCCCTGCAAGAATTGCATTCAGGGTTACATCAATGGTTGATTCCAGAACAATCCTGGACAGCCCGGGAGCCAATCAACTTATTGGACGCGGAGATATGCTGCTGTCAGCGGGAAGCGATTTAATAAGGATCCAATGTGCTTACCTGGATACTTCTGAAATTGAAAAGATAACAGAATATATCGGCTCTCAGAAAGGATATCCCACTGCATTAATCCTGCCTGAATACACAAATGATAGTACCGGTGAACCGGGAGAAACGGATCTGTCCAAAAAAGATTCATATTTTGAAGAAGCTGCAAGATTAGTAGTTCTGCACCAACAAGGATCAACATCATTAATACAACGAAAACTTTCTATTGGCTACAACCGCGCCGGACGTATCATTGATCAGCTTGAGGCAGCCAGAATCGTCGGACCTTTCGAGGGTAGTAAGGCAAGGCAGGTACTAATCACTGATGAATACAGTCTGGAACAATTTTTGAGGAATCTTGAACAAAACGAAGAATAAGGTTTAAAAGAAAAATGAAAAATATATTAATATTCTTTACTTATATATTCCTGCTCACGCCATCAAATGCACAACAGGATACACAAGCCGGTGTTATACTTGATAAGGTTGCTGAGAAAAACAAGTCATTTCAATCAATAAAAGCATCATTTCAACTAACTGTTATTGATTTGCAACAAGACTCAAAAGAGGTGTTTGATGGTAACATTGCAATGAAGGAAGGCATGTTCAAACTCGAATTATTGGATAATATTACATTTTATGACAAGACTACAGTATGGAATTATATACCTGATGTTCAGGAAGTAAATATCAATGCTGCGGAAGATGTTGACATCGGGAACTCATTCCTTACAAATCCTGCCAGCCTTTTTACCATGTATAAAGAAGATTATAAATACAGGTTAATCGGAGAAAAAAACATTGAAAAAGAAATCCAATATTTTATTGATCTTGTTCCAAAAGAACGGAACTCGGAATACTCATCAATAAAACTCCTTATCAGTAAAAATGATCTGTCACTGCAATCAGCTACATTCATGGGCAAAGATGGCATTCACTACATAATCAAAATCATCCGGTTTGAACATGATATTAAATTAGAGGATTCATACTTCCGTTTCAATCCCGCAAAATACCCTGATGTAGAGGTAATTGATTTAAGATAAAAGAAGAGAATAATGAATAATGAATATTGAATTTCGAATAATGAATTAAAGAAGATTATGAAAGTTTATTTGTAAGATGTCCGGGATCACCTCAAATAGACCCGTTCTAAACTTCTCAACTTATAAACTCTTCAACTTTTCGACTTTTATCTTTCTTCCTTTGGATACTCTATACGCGCATGATAAATATTAGTCAGCCGTTTTTTAAATGTTTCCTTTATCAGTTTTATATCATTGAATGTAATGGGAGCTTCCGTAAATTGTTCATCTTCGATCTGTTGTCTTATAATATCTTCAACCAGGTCATTTATGTTATCTTCTGTATATACTTTCAGACTACGTGAAGCTGCTTCAACCGAATCCGCCATCATCAGTATAGCTGTTTCTTTTGTGGAAGGTTTTGGACCGGGATAGGTAAATTTCTCTCCTTCTGTAACATTATGAGGATACTTGCCGATATATGACCGGTAGAAATACTGAACTTTTGTTGTACCATGATGAGTACGGATAAAATCTATTACTTGCTTTGGAAGATTATTTTTCCTGGCAAGTTCAACTCCTCTTTCCACATGATTGATAATAATCTCTGCGCTTTCACTAAGCTCCATTCTTTCGTGTGGATTGAAATTATCAGTTTGATTCTCAATAAAATACTCATGCCTGTACATCTTCCCAATATCATGGTACAAAGCACCGGTCCTGAGTAATAATGCATTACCACCTATAATACGGACAGCTTCTTCAGCAAGATTGGCAACCTGCATGGAATGCTGGAAGGTTCCCGGTGCTTTTGCTCCAAACTTACGTAATAATGGTTGATTTGTATCTGAGAGTTCAAGGAGTGTTGCATCAGATAAGAAACCAAACAGTTTCTCGAAGATATATATTGAAGGAAGAGTTAAAAGGATTAATGCTGAGTTTCCGGCAAACCAGGCATAATTAATCCACTCCAGATTCTTTATACTGGTCTCTTGTATTATTCCTATGCCTGCATACACCAAACCATAACTAAGAAAAATGAGTAAAGCAGTAAGGAAAAACTGGCCTCTCCGATAAGTATTGGTAAGACTGAATATAGCAACAATCCCTGCAATAACATTCAGAAAAACAAATTCAAAAGAATTTGGCACAAAAAAACCAACCACAAGAATGATTACCAGATGAATAAAAAGAGCAAGACGTGCATCATAAAACGTACGGATAATAATAGGTACAAATACAAACGGAATGAAATAGAAGCTAACTGCACCGGTTTTGTAAACAATACTTGAAATAAAAACAAAAAGAACCACCAGCAATAGTATGAATAATGTCCTTATATTGCTATCAAGGATTTCGCTTCTAAAATGCAGTAAAAACAAGTACAGCATCAGAATTGATGCGATCACTAACAAAGAACTTCCCAGCAATTTAAGGTAGTAGTTTGATGGTGATCCCAACCGTGATTCGTGTTCCTGTCGTAATGATTCCAATATCCTGAATTTCGAATTACTAACAACTTCTCCTTTCGAGATAATCAACTGGTTAGCCTGAACCATGCCCAGGGTAACTGATATTTCATTTACCAGACTCTCTTTTACTTTCGTGGATGTTTCTTCATCATAGAACAAATTCGGCCACACAAAATTTGATAAATTCAGTTCATCAAAAAATACAATATCCACAGGATTATTCCCATTCTCCTCCCTCACTATAAATGTATTGATCTCACTTACAATATATTCGTATGCCCGCTTAAGTGTGTACACATCCGTGTATTCAGCCTGTTCGGCTATATTGCCTTTTAGAATGACAATAAACCTTCCTTCATCTCTTACTCTCTCAAGAATATCACTCACCTCAACAATTCCTGTTAAATAAAGATTTTCTAAAATATCAGAAGTAAAAGACAGATATCTGTTTTTTGTTTCTTCCAATCTTCGGTAATAAATTCTGTTCGTTTCAGCTCCTTCAATCAGATTGTAGTGCTCAGATAGAAAATTTATCCATCTATGGTCAAATGCTTTACGAAAATCATTCATTTTTGAAATAACAACAGAACTATCATAACGAAAATATGGATTGAAGTCAGCAATAATACTATCCCGTTCAGCATTTAACCGGCTTTCTAACTTGTAAATCGGAAAATCATAATTAGCATACAGATCTTCATGCATCCATGGCTTTCCTTTCTGATATTCATATCGGAATTTACCTTCCCTGGGGAAAAAAAATGTTACTATAATAATGGTTAGTAAGAAAAGTCCGGCCTGGAAAATTATCTTCTTGTTATTCCTGAAAAAAATAAAAAATTTCCTCATAGGATCTGCTGATTAATTTAAGAACATAGTTTCGCAAAGTAATTAAAAAGGTTAATACTATTCAAATGAAACTGCTAAATTTAAATGATTATGGAATACGAACCCTTACCTATCACCAATCTTCCAATACAATTAAATAAGATTTTTTACCTTTGATCAAATAATTTTTAAAACACAACAACCCGGATCATGAATTTTGGTGTATCAGAGTTTAGTATTGTCCAGGTACGGAAAGACCCTTCTCATCGTACTGAAATGTCAACGCAGATATTGTTTGGAGAAAGGTTCAGGATTATTGACATAATAAAAGGATGGGCATATATTGAACTGCTGTTTGATGGTTCTTTTGGCTGGGTGGAAAACAGCTCAATAAAAGAGTTAAACATAGAAGAATACAGCTTATTAACTGATAATGTGCCCGTTATCCTTCCCGGAATATCTGTTGCTCAAAGCATAAACCTGCCCCTGTTATCCAAAATAACCCTTATGCCGGGAAGTGAAATATTTGGTTTATCAAGCAAAATGGATGAATTTAGTTTCGTTGGAAAAAACTATAAACTGGATCATCCCGTAGAAATAAAATCAGGAACTAACAGAGATAGTATTATTGATACAGCTAAAACATACATGAACAGCCCCTGCCTTTGGGGTGGAAAATCACCCTGTGGAACTGACTGCGCAGGATTTGTTCAAATGGTTTATAAAATAAACGGAATATCTCTGCCACGTGATGTCTGGCAGCAACCGGGAAAAGGAATAACCCTGAGTTTTGTTGAAGAGGCACAACCAGGAGATCTTGCTTTTTTCGATGATGACCGGAGTCAGATTAATCATGTTGGACTTCTTCTTGAAAAAAACCGGATAATCCACGCTTCAGATACTGTAAGAATTGACAAATTTGATCACCAGGGTATCTACAGGGAAGAGTCTGGTCAATATACTCATAAGTTGCGAGTGGTAAAGAGGATATTGTAAGTAAGCTGAGGTCGAAGAGTCAAAAAAAAGAGGAGCAAATCACAGTTCACTCCTCCTTTAATACTAATAGTTATAATTTGATTTTACTTCTGTATATCAAATGTTTCCGAAGTTTCTAAAACTTTATACCCTTTCTTGCTACTTTTGGTTAAAACAGTTGTAATATCATCTACACTGCCACCAGTATAATACACTGTATAGATAAGGGAAATAGTTTTATTCTCAGGATCAACTGTACCTGTACCATCAATTAAATAGGTATCAGGATAATCAGTATCAC
>JAUWPX010000218.1 GCA_030611395.1 Bacteroidota bacterium
TGATGTTGGTTTTTATTATTGTCCAGGTTATTGATAATGTGTTGTTCCAGCCTTTGATTTTTGGAAAATCAGTAAAAGCCCATCCCCTTGAAGTTTTCCTGGTAATTTTAATTACTGCAACTTTATTCGGACCGTTTGCCATGATAATAGCAATTCCTGCCTATACTGTTTTAAGAGTTTTTGGAAAGGAATTTTTTTACCGGTATAAACTGGTTAAAAAACTAACTGAGCATATTGATTAGAAAGAAGTTTCCCAAATCCACCCGGCAACAGATATGAAAATATATACGATAATAATTGCCGGTATTGCAATAACTTTGAATATGATCAGTAAAGCAAAAGAAATTAGCAAAAAAACATACCTGGTTATGTTATTTGCGAACTTATAGTCTTTGAATTTTAGTGAGAACATAGGTATTTTACAAACTAACAGGAACGATAGTACAAGGGTTGAAGTGAATAACAGATAAGGATTTAGAATAAATTGCCTAAGACTCTCAGGAAAATCAGGAGAAAAGATCACAAGCCCGGCTGATGCGATTAAGATAGCATTCGCAGGAGTGGGCAGGCCTGAGAAAGTAAAGCTCTGGTTAGGATCAATGTTAAATTTAGCAAGTCTGAATCCTGATGCTACAGCAATTAGGATTGCTGAATATTGAATGATTGTTTCATACCAGGCAGTTGTCTCAATAGCAAATCCTGTCTGTTGGAGAATGAAAGAACAATTTATGTAGTAAAACATAAACAGGGTGGGGGCAATCCCGAAACTAACCATATCTGCAAGTGAATCAAGTTGTTTCCCCATATCGGAATAAGCATCAAGGATACGGGCAGAAAGACCGTCAAGGAAATCAAAAACAGCCGCAAGCAGAATAAGGTAAAATGCCGGAATTATTTTTCCTTCTATCAGCATAATAATACTAAGTATTCCACAGACCAGATTTAATGATGTGATAAGGTTGGGAATATGTTTCACTATTGATTTTTTACTATCCATATAAAGAAAATATTTATAAGGAGTTAAATTATTACTCAAAAGTAGGATATATTCCATAAACAGAGCTTTTTTTTCACGAATTCAGCAGAAAAATTCATAGAATTAATGAATTTTTCGGGTTAATTCGGTGCAAGTTGAGTATTTTTATTTCCTGATTAATTAAGTAATCCTATGTACGAGGAAGCTGTCAATATAAAAATTGCTGTCGATTTTGATGGCACAATAGTCGAACATCAGTATCCGGAAATCGGAAAAGAAAAGCTTTTTGCCTTTGAAACTTTGCGTGAGATGCAAAAAAAGGGGTTTAAACTTATTTTATGGACGGTTCGTTCAGGTGAAAGGCTGGAGGAAGCCGTTGAATTTTGCAGACAAAAAGGAGTAGAGTTTTATGCTGTAAATAAGAATTATCCCGAAGAGGTGATAGATGAAAACTTCGAAAGGAAACTTGAGGTCGATATTTTTATTGATGATAGGAATGTTGGCGGGTTTCCGGGGTGGAGTGCAGTATGGCAGATGCTCAATCCTGATGAGAACGTTCGAATACCACAAGGGAAAAAATTGCCAGGAGACAGAAACCGGGGGATATCCTGGTTAAAAAGATTGTTTGGAAAGAGCACCCGCATCTTCTTTATGTTGTGGTTTATGATCGTGGGAATGATTGGTGCCGGGTGTGCTGGCAATGGTTCTTCAACCGGTGCAAAACCCGGGAGTGTAAAAAGCAACAGGGAATTGAAGCAGAAATCAAGGAAAAACATCACAATTATCAGTCCGGTAAACAATAAAGTGTATGCTCCGGGAGAAAAGATAGAATTCAGCTACCGGCTTAAAGAAGCAGAAGAAATTATTGATTCGGTAATATATTATACAAGAGGCAGGAAGATTGGGATATCATACGGGGACAATACAGGCTATTCGTGGGTGTCAGAGGGAATTAGAGTGGGTCAGAATTCTTTTAACATTCACTTTTATTTCAACGATGGAACAAGTGAAAGCAGGTCGTTAATACTCAGGTTTAAATCGGATATTGTTCCTGATAATTACGGATACAGGATAAAGAATGTATTTCCACACGACCCCGGTGCATATACACAAGGATTAGTATATCATGATGGATGGTTGTATGAAGGAACCGGAAAGCTTGGGAGATCATCACTAAGAAAGATAAAACTTACAACCGGTGAGATTATTGGAACGCTTAGTCTTGCATCAGAACTGTTTGGTGAAGGTGTTTGTATTTTTAATGATAAAATCATTCAGCTTACATGGACATCCCGGGTTGGATTTGTATATGACCTTGCCACTTTTAAATTTATTAAAAAAATAAATTATCCAACACAAGGCTGGGGATTAACAACTGATGGTAAACAACTGATAATGAGTGACGGTTCTGAGAAGATATACTTTCTTGAACCGGATTATTTTACTGAACAGGCACGAATTGAAGTGTATGACCATGAAGGGGAGGTTAGAAATCTGAATGAACTGGAATATATAAACGGGGAGATCTGGGCTAATGTTTACCAGACTGATAGGATTGTAAGGATTGATCCTGAGACAGGTAAGGTTCTTGCATGGATTAATCTTGGCGGATTATTACCACAAAAAGATTATAGTCGTGAAACAGAGGTGCTTAATGGTATTGCTTACGATGAAATAAATAAAAGACTTTTTGTAACAGGCAAAATGTGGCCTAAATTATTTCATATTGAACTAGTGCAGATTCAACGATAATTATCGGCTATTTACTACTTACTTCTTACAATATCTCGCATCCTGCAATGATTTGAACGCACCTTGGAACAATATCAAACTCAATAGGTGAGTGTCCCAGTGATTCTCCGTCTACTTCAAGATGGATTTCCGGTTCTGAATTAATGGGGATTATTTTTCCGGTGTATGATTCCACTTTTGGGTGATCAAGAATAGTGCCGTTATAAAGTCTCTTAAGGCTACGGATTATTTCACCTTTACGCATCTTTTTTATTACAGTCAGATCAAATAACCCGTCATCCGGAATGGCATTGGGTGTTTGCATCATCCCGCCTCCTGTATATTTGCCAATTCCAATACTAATTGTAAATGTTTCGTTTTTTACATGTTGTCCGTCAACAGTTATTTCGGTAATAGTAAATTTATAATAAAGCAGGTTGGCGAGAATATTCCAGAAATATAGTAATACCCCTTTCCTTCCTCTATCCTTTTGCCGGTTTGTTTTTTCTACAACCAGGGCATCAAACCCAAGCCCGGCAATGTTTATGAAATACCTGGATTCTCTTTTTTCACCGGTGTAATATTTTACTATTCCGGCATCCTGCATAAAAGTAGCGCATTTTTTAATGGTGGATATTGCTTCAGTATAATCAACAGGGATATTAAACATCCTTCCCCAGTCATTTCCGGTACCTACGGTTATCATACCGAGAATGATTTCCGAAACAGGCACTTTTTTTTGTCCAAAAACACCATTCACTACTTCATTCATGGTTCCGTCACCACCTATAACAATTATTTTTCGATAACCATTTTCAATGTTTTCGCTGGCTAGATCAATTGCATGGCGCCTTTGCTTTGTAAAAACAGACTCAAATGTAAAGCCTTCTTTTTTTAACAAACCGGAGATCTTTTCCCAGTCTTTCTTTCCTTTGCCCTTTCCGGCATTCGGATTTACAATAACAAGATATTTCTCATTT
>JAUWPX010000178.1 GCA_030611395.1 Bacteroidota bacterium
TCCCCAACTATGAAGACCTTTGGTACTATTATCAATAATGATTTTGGCGCTGTAGAAGAAACCGGAATAATGATCACGCTCAAAGATATGTATATCTCGAAAGTGAACAGGCATCTGGCTTCTTACCGGGAAAATTACCAGCTACCTTCGCATGAATAGCGAAGCAATATTTCACTGGAAAAATTGGTAATTAGCCGGCTGTTGGCAGTCCCTGCTTCACTACAATACTGCAACACATCCTTTCATTATTCTTTCATCAAATTAGCCATTTCAATAGCCGTCATTGCCGCGTCAAAACCCTTGTTTCCGCCTTTGGTACCGGCTCTTTCAATTGCCTGTTCAATATTGTCGGTTGTAAGGATTCCAAAGCTTAAAGGCACTTCGGTTTCGAGAGATACCATAGCTACTCCTTTTGCCACTTCGGAAGCTATAAAGTTAAAATGAGGAGTGTTCCCGCGGATTACAGCCCCCAGGCAAATAATAGCATCATACTTCTTGCTTTTTGCCATATGTTTGGCTATCAACGGGATTTCGAAAGCTCCCGGAACCCAATATATTTCAATCAGGTTTTCTTCGGCTCCGTGACGAGTTAAGGCATCTATAGCCCCCGATAATAATTTACTTCCAATAAATTCGTTGAATCTTGCTACAATGATTCCAAATTTTAATTTATCTGCATTTAAATTTCCCTGAATAGTTTTCATTCGTTTTATGTTTATTAATAAAAATGATCCCGTTTTGAATTTATACAACTTTTACAGCTTATTGTCATTTAGCGGGCAAATAACAGTACACATTATTCATTTATTTTTGTTTGCTTTGCTGTCAATTAATTCAAATTCTTTAGTATGTGCCCCATCTTCTGTACTTTAGTGTCCAGATAAAACCGATTCTCCTTATTAGGATTAATAACAATAGGTATTCGCTCTATTACCTTTAATCCAAATCCGATTATACCTGAAATTTTCTTCGGATTATTCGTCATCAAACGAAGTTCTTTTGCTCCAAGATCAGCCAATATCATAGCACCAATTCCATATTCTCTTAAATCCGCTGCAAAGCCTAAAGCTTTATTAGCTTCAACGGTATCCATCCCGTCATCCTGCAAATGGTAGGCTTTTAGTTTATTTAGCAACCCGATTCCCCTGCCTTCCTGACGCATATATAGAAAAATACCTCTTCCTTCCTCTCCAATTCGTCTCATAGCCTTATCCAATTGCTCACCGCAATCACAGCGTAGTGATTTAAAAACATCCCCTGTCAAGCATTCGGAATGGACGCGTACCAATACAGGTTTTTCTTCACGAATATCTCCTATAGTCAGGGCAATATGATGTTCCCCGGTGATCAAATTTTGATAACCGTGTACTTTGAAATTACCGTATTTTGTAGGCATATCAGCTTCTGATACTTTTTCGATAAGCATTTCCGTTTGACGGCGATATTTAATAAGATCGGCAATCGTGATTAATTTCAAATTATATTTCTTCTTATACTCTATCAACTCCGGAATTCTTGCCATTGAACCGTCTTCATTCATAATCTCGCAAATCACACCAGCCGGATACAAGTCTGCCATTCTTGCCAGATCAACTGCTGCCTCGGTATGTCCTGCCCGTACTAATACCCCCCCCTCTCTTGATTCCAACGGGAATACATGCCCGGGACGGTTAAAGTCACCGGCTTTAGAAGCAATGTTCAGCACCTTCCGGATAGTTGAAGTACGCTCAAAAGCTGATATCCCGGTAGTACTATCGGTTGCATCTATCGAAACCATGAAAGCCGTTTTGTTTACATCCTTATTATCTTTCACCATCATTTCAATTCCCAGCTCTTTTAAGCGTTTCCCGATAATTGGCATACAAATCAGTCCGCCTGCATATTTAGCCATAAAATTAATGTCTTTTGCAATTACTTTACTTGCAGCCATAATCAGGTCTCCTTCATTTTCGCGATGTTCATCATCTACAACAATAACCATTTTCCCCTGCTTAATATCTTCAATAGCCTCTGCAATCGTATTAAATTCTTCCATCATCAATATTGTTATCTTTTTATTTATCCAGTGTTAATTATTTTCTTAAGGTTTTAATACTAAAATCCATTTTCAATCAGAAAATCCATGTCTATCTTCGATTTTCCGGTATTTTCATTTTGTTTATTACTTTTTAAAAGAAGTTTCCCGGCATATCTGGCAATTATATCCGTTTCCAGGTTTACTGTATCCCCGATTTTTTTACCCAATAGATTTGTTTCAGCAGCCGTACGCGGGATGATCGAAACCTTAAATGAATGTTCATCAACATAAATTACGGTTAAACTAATTCCGTCAATAGCGATAGAGCCTTTGGTAATAATATATTTTAGCAAATCAAAGTCTGTTTCTATTGAAATGATCCTGGCAATATCTTCCATAACAATATTGCTAATTACACCTAACCCATCAACATGACCGCTTACCAGGTGACCTCCGAGACGATCGCTGAGTTTTAAAGCCCGTTCAAGGTTAACACGGCTTCCTATTGATAATTTTATCAGGTTTGTTTTTCGCAATGTTTCGGCTATCACATCCACTGAAAAAGTATTTTGCCCCAATTCAACAACCGTTAAACAAATCCCATTAGTGCTTATACTGTCACCTAAATTGGTTTCTTCCAGTCCCTTAGAAGCTTCAATACACAATTTTACAGACTTACTGCCCCTGTTTATTTCTTTAATGATCCCTGTTTCTTCAATAATCCCGGTAAACATGTTTACTTCTTTTTTAAATATCCTTCAACCATAATATCCTGTCCTGATTGTATTGTTTTTAAATTTTCTAATTCGATAGCATTTCCTAAACGTGAAATCCCCATCCCTTCAACGGGTGTTATGGCTTCAGCACCTCCAATAATTTTAGGTGCAATAAAAACAATCACTTTATCAACTATTCCCTGGTGCATGGCTTCAAAATTTAGTGTTCCGCCACCTTCCAGTAAAATACTATCAATATTTTGTTTCGCTAATTTCTGCATTAAGAATCTCAAATTCACTCTGATATTTTGTTCAGGACAAACAATCACCCGGATTCCTTTTTCTCTTAATTGACTTATCTTTTCGTCAGGGGCCTTAGCGGTAACTGCTATAATTGTTTGTGCTATTTCAGGGCTATTGATAATTTTTGCCTTAAGCGATATTCTGGCTTTAGAATCAACTACTATGCGAATCGGATTTTTTGTATTCCCGTTAATAGTCCGTATGTTTAATAACGGATCGTCTTTAATCACTGTATTAATTCCCAGCATAATTCCCGAATATTGATTCCTCAATTCATGAACTCTTTTCCTGGATTTTTCTCCCGAAATCCATTTTGAATCCCCTGTTCTCGTGGCAATTTTCCCATCCAGACTCATTGCGGTTTTCATCACAACGAAAGGCATTCGTGTACTAATGAATTTAAAAAATACTTCGTTCAGTTCTTTAACTTCTTTTTCCATAATACCGCTTTCCACCTCAATTCCGGCATTACGAATTAACTCAATACCCTGTCCGGCAACCAAAGGGTTTGGATCCATACAACCTATTACAACTCTTGAAAATTTATTCCTGATAATTTCGAGGGAACAGGGAGGAGTTTTACCATAATGAGAGCATGGTTCCAGGTTTACGTAAATAGTTGCGTTTTCTGTATTTCCTTTCGCGTCTTTAATAGCATTAATTTCAGCATGCGGACCGCCATAATATTCGTGCCATCCCCTACCGATAACCCGACCATTTTTTACTATCACTGCACCAACCATTGGATTAGGATTTACAAAACCTATCCCTTTCCAGGCTAACTCAAGTGCCTGTTTCATGTAAAAAGCATCTTGCATTTCACTTCTATTTTTCTGATTCTTTTGCATAAAAAAACCCCAAAAGATCATTCGGGGCAAAAATAAAACATAGCATAAGGCATATTGCTCTGCTATCTATTAATTCTTCTATCATCCAGACTTTACTGTCGGTAATGGAATTTCACCATTTCAGTCTCACATCATGTAAGAGTCGCGGACTATTACCGCCGGTCGGGAATTCCTGTTTTTCTGAAGTTTTCAGTATAACAAGTTACCCTGCCCCGAAGAATCAACTCTAATTACTTGACGACAAATTTACTTCTTTTTCTTATTTCCAAATAAGAATTCCGAGAAAAAATTAAAATAACCGGTTTTGAAAAGATTTATGTAAAATCAATGTCAGGAAAATTAATCCCGTTAAA
>JAUWPX010000364.1 GCA_030611395.1 Bacteroidota bacterium
ACTTTATACTTATATGAAAAGACTTCACCAGGGACTCAGACAAATTATGGCAGGTTCAAGAAAATTTGCATTAGAATATATCGCACGGGATGATATATCTGCTTTGACTCAGGAAGCAAGCACGATAAGTAAAATACCTTACATAATGGATTGTGATAAGGAGAGTGCGGAAGAATTATTGAATTTTTAAGTTAATCAATTTTGTATTGTTTTATCTTGGAGAGCAGGGTAACACGTGAAACTCCAAGGATTTTCGCTGCTTTTGATTTGTTTCCGTTAGTATAGGTTAAAACTTTTTTGAGATGATTTTTTTCCACTTCTTTCAATGAAGAGGGTGCTGTGTCATCAATAATATCAGTGGAGGCACTCATATCTTCCATACAATAACCGGGAAGTGATTTCATTTGTATTTCATTACCTGATTCAATGATAATAGCACTGTTTATTAAGTTCATTAATTCCCTGACATTGCCGGGGAAAGAATAATTTTTCAAACAGTTAATAACCGGTTTTGATATTCTCTTAATTTCTTTTTTATATTTTTTATTAAACTTTTTTAAGAAATAATTAGCTAATAAAACTATATCATCTTTTCTGCTTCTGAGCGGAGGGAGTTTTATTGAGTTAATGTTAAGACGGAAAAACAGGTCTTTCCGGAAATTACCGGTGTTAATTTCTTCAAATAAATTTTTATTTGTTGCCACAATAATTCTAAGATCTACTTTTAAATTCTTTGTTGATCCTAATTTGTAAAATTCCTCTTCCTGCAGTACCCTGAGGAGTTTTACCTGGATTGGCAGAGAGAGTTCGCCAATTTCATCTAAAAACAGTGTTCCACCATCAGCCTCTTCAATAAATCCGGTTTTGTTTTTCTCGGCACCTGTAAAAGCCCCTTTTTCGTATCCGAAAAATTCAGACGAGAATAATTCATTAGCGAATGTCCCTGCATTAACTGCTACGAATTTATTGTTTCTCCTGTTACTTATTTTATGAATAGCTTCAGCAATTAATTCTTTACCCGTACCACTTTCGCCCCATATTAAAATACTATTATCAGTTGCTGCAAATTTTTCAACATAATGAAAGATATTTATCATTTCGTCATTCTGTGTAATTATCTTACTGAATGCTTCTTTGTGTTCTATGCTGCTGAATGATAAGGGGGCGTTTGATTTGGCTCTTGTTTTATGTAGTTCCTTCTTTTTAACAACTGAGTTAAGTGTAGCCATCAGTTTTTCTTCATTAACAGGCTTCAACATATAGTCAAATGTTCCCAGTTTCATTGCAGCAATAGCAAGATCTATATCCTCAACCCCTGTTAAAACAACTGTGGTTATTTCTATCCCTTTTTCTTTTATATATTTTAGAACATCCATACCTGTAACATTTGGCATATCCATGTCAAGCAGCAACACATCGGAATCTGCTTTATCTAAATATTCAAATGCCTTTCTGCTATCCTGTAAAGTTTGAATCTCAAATTTACCTGACTGAAGCAGGAAAACGTTCAGAAAATTTAATATTGCCTGATTGTCATCTATTACGAGTACTTTTGTCATTATTCCTCTTTTGTCATTTTATTCTTATGTTGAATAACCGGGATATGAATTGTAAAAGTTGTTCCTGAACCTAATTTGCTTTCAACGTTAATTGTTCCATTGTGTTCTTTAATAATTCCATATGAGATTGACAGTCCCAAACCTGTTCCGCCCTCATTTCTTTTTGTAGTAAAAAACGGATCGAAAATATTCTTTCTTGTTTCCTCATCCATTCCTTCCCCGTTATCTGTGAATTTTATTATTATTTCATTTTTAGAGTTATCATACATGGTTTCAACATTTATTAAACCGTTCTCATCTTTAATTGCTTCTGAAGCATTGATAATAATGTTCATAAGCACCTGTTCCAATTTTCGGATATTACCCTTAAATATTGGAATATCAGTAGAAAGTTTATGTTCGATATTCGCGTTGGATTTAATATACTTTTGAGTTAATGTAAGGTGATTTTTGATTAAATGGTTGATATCAACGTTTTCTAACAAAGTGTCTTCATCTTTCTTTGCAAAATTCCGCAGATCCAATACAATTTTTTTTGTCCTGTTAGCGCCGTCTATCATATCATT
>JAUWPX010000375.1 GCA_030611395.1 Bacteroidota bacterium
TCAGCTCCCGCTTTCAGAGTGAAAGGTATCTTCTCCAGATCCTCCGGACTCAAAACACTTCTTTCCAATGCAATTTCCCATGTTTTTGCTGTCTTCTCCCTTAACTCTTCATTGTTGATCCAATTCAACTCAGGCCAGATTCTTAAAACTTCCTTTTTCATTATTTCAATGGTTTTATGATTTAATGTATCAGAATATCAATGTTTATAGCTTGATAATAACTAATTTCATTATACTTTGCATTTTTATGTTAACTGCCGACTGTGGACTGCCGACTATTAACTAATTATTTATGAAACCGGAAAATTAAGGTTTTTATTAATCATTTTGCGAAACTATATTCTCAATAATTGCATCCGCCATCTGCTCAGTAGATGCGGCACCTTTTTCTATAACATCCTGCTGCCCGGTCATCTTCATCATATCGTAGGTTCTGATCTTTCCTTCAAGAATCAATTTGGTAATAGCATCTCTGATTTTTGCGGCAATTTTATATTCCCCGATATAGTCAATCATCATGCATGATGATTCTATCATAGCTATCGGATTAACTATTGAAACATTGTATCCGGCATATTTTGGTGCTGAACCATGTGTTGGCTCAAATACCGCGATCTCATCTTCGGAAAATTGTGCACTACATGCAAAACCCAGTCCGCCTATCAACCCTGCGAAACCATCTGATACAATATCACCGAACATATTTCCTGCAACTATAACACCATAGTTTTCCGGATTTTTTGTAAGCCACATCATCTGGGCATCAATATTTGTATTCCAAAGTTCAATATCAGGGAAATCACTTTTTTGAATTTCCCCTGCCATTTTAAACATCATACCTGAAGTCTCTCTTATAACATTTGGCTTCTCGCAAACAGTAACTGTTTTATATTTATACTCACGGGCATAAACAAATGCGGCACGAAGGATCCGTTCTGTAGCTTTCTTTGAGAATATCCTGGTTGAAACCGATAGCTCATTTTTAGGAATATCACCAAAATTCTTAACAAATTTCGGATGTGTCATTAATGCCTCATACACCTTATCAGGCGGATCGGTCCATTCAACTCCACCATACAGACCTTCAGTATTTTGACGAAAGATAACAACATCAACTTCAGGTTCCTCAATAGTATTGCCTTTACCCCTGCGGATAAAATTTAACGGGTTTCCTTTATACGATTTGCATGGCCTGACACAAATATCCAGGTTAAAATGTTGTCGCAAACCAACAATCGGACTGGAATAAATATATCCCTTACCTTGCAATGCCGGATCAAGTTCCTCTGCAGCTTCATCCTTGGGTTTTGAAGTAATTGCTCCAAAAAGAGCTATTTTGTGTTGTTTTAATAACTCGATTGTCCTTTCGGGTAATGGATTTCCCTCCTTTTTCCAGAATTCCCACCCAATATCCCCTTCAACATAATTAGCTTTGAAACCTGCTGCTTCAATTACCCTGATGGCTTGTTTTAATACCTGACTACCAATTCCATCACCCGGTAATGTTACTATCGTTCTCTGTGACATAGTTGTTATTTTTATTAGAATATCGTTATGTGTAATGTTATTTGTAACTGTTTCCTTTTCATTATTCAGGGTTCGAAGATAATTGATTTACTATTATTGTTAATATGTTAAATAATTATTTTGCTAATAAGTTCCATTTATTAAAAATCATGTACTTTTGCCGATAACTAAATTTGTACATAAATGAAGGAAATAAAATCACTTGAACCTAAAATACTCTGGCAATACTTTGAAATTATTATTAAGATACCCCGTCCTTCCGGTAAAGAAGAGAAAATCAGGCAATATCTGGTAGATTTTGGGAAGAAATTCAACCTTGAAACAGTTACCGACAAAACGGGGAATGTTCTTATCAGGAAAAATGCCACACCCGGCATGGAAGCTATAAAACCGGTTATTCTACAGGGACATATGGATATAGTTGCTGAAAAGAACGCAAACTCAAACCATGATTTTGAAAACGACCCTGTAAGTGCATATATTGATGATGAATGGATT
>JAUWPX010000355.1 GCA_030611395.1 Bacteroidota bacterium
CTTTCATGGGTTCTCTTGATGGCAGGAACGCTCACCTTGCAGAACAGGTTGCAACAAAAACAAAACTTATATTTTTGTCATCATGGGCAACTGAAATGACATTGTCAAAAGCATTTGTTCCCTGGTACTTTCGTTGTTTGCCAAATGATAAACAGCAGGCAATTTCATTGATTCAGGAAGTTTATATTAAAAGAAAAATTAAAAATGTGGCAATTATTGGAACAGATAATAATGATTCCGAAAATGCTGTTAATACTTTTATTAAAATTGCCAAATCAAAGAATGTTACACTACCTGAACAATTCCTGTATAAAAAATCCGATAGGAATTTCCAGGAGATTTTTACAGAGATAGAAAAGAAAGGCATTGAAGCCATCTTGTTATTTGGGGACCCTGTTTTTGCTTCGGAAATTATTCCTTTGTTTCGGCAATACAATATAGAGCAACCTGTTTTTGGATCATTATCCATTCTGGATGATCAAAAGGCATCAAGTCCCGATTGGAGTATCCTGGAGGATATTATTATAATATCTTCCGGACAATGGTTTACCGGGAAAGGTATTGCTTTTCAAAATGAGTTTCAAATAGAATATGGCTACCAGCCCGGTCCGGCTGCAGCTTATGCTTATGATGGCGTAAGTGTTATCATAGAGGTAATAAAAAAGGCAGGACCTGATCGGGATAAGATTATTGATGCATTCTCAACAGTAAATTATTCAGGCATTACAGGTGAAATTCAATTTGATGAAAATGGAAACCGCATTGGTAAGGTTGGTTTGATGAGAATAAAGGACGGGAAACCGGTTGTTGTTGAAAAGGATTACTAAAGAATGTTTACTTTTGTATATTGTGGAAAGTCAACTGTCAACAGTCCACAGTCGGCAATCAACAGTCGGCAATCGGCTTAAAAATGTAAAGTATAATGAAATTAACGATTATCAAGCCATAAACAATGAAATTCAAACACGTTTTATTATTGACATTATTAGTAATTACATCATTCTTTTTTGGTTGTAATTTGCAGAAAAGCAAAGATCCTGCTACAGCAGAAGAAATGATCACTGCAAAAACTCTTGGGTTAGCTTATCTTGAAGATAATCAATTAGAAAATGCTGAAGCGGAATTTCTGAAACTTATAGACTATGACCCGGATGAGGCTTTAGGTTATGCGAATCTTGGACTTGTTTATTTAAGAATGGGTAAATACCAGGAAGCAGGGGATTGGGTGAAAAAAGCTATTGAAATAAATCCGGAGGATCCGGATGTAAGGCTGATATTGGCTAAAGTCTATGAAATGGACAATAAGGCTGAAAAATCAATTGAAGAGCTTGAAAAGACAATTCAATTTTCACCTGGTCACGTTAAATCACTATATAGCCTCGCTGAGTTATATGCATCATCAACAGACAAAGAATCCTTAAATAAGCGTCATAAATATACACAAGAACTGGTTGAAAAAGCACCCGGGAATATTGTTCCGCGGTTAAACTTAATTAATATATTGATTCAGGAAGACCAAACCGATAAGGCTTTGGAGCAAATAGAAAAACTGCAGCAACTTTTCCCGGAATTTCCAAAAGAGGCAATTGAATATCATGATAAAACAATTGCTGCACTGCAAGTAGCAGAAACTGATAAAGCTGCTGTTTCGTTTATGATTTTCCATAATTATTTAAAAGTAACCTCTCCGTATCAGGCAGGAATTCTGGATTTAAAAGGGCCCGGAGGCTCTTTAATCGGAGCTCCGGTGATTACATTTGATCAACAACAGGGTGTTTCCCAAATTAGTGATTGGGAAGCTTTGCTCGAAGCAATAAATTTCACAGATATAACAGAATCTGCCGGGTTGGATTTTCTAAAAACCGGTCATCACACACACCTTACAGCATGTGATTATGATGGTGACGGGGATATAGATCTGTACGCAGGCCATTTTGATCCACTGTCCCAATCCTATAAGCACTATTTACTAAGAAATGATTGGGGGAGATTTGAGGATTGTTCGGAGGAAGCAGGCATTCTGCATCAGGGAATGGAATTATCAGCAAAATTTGCCGATTATAATAATGATGGATTTCTTGACCTGTATATAGTTAAAGAAGGATCAAATATTTTATATAAAAACACCGGCGAGGGGAAATTTGTTGACGTTTCAGATAAAGCTAAAGTTGGAGACATTTCAGAAGGAAGCAGCTCCTTGTTTTTTGATTTTGATCACGATGGAGATCTTGATCTATTTGTTACCAGACCAACCTCAAACTTGCTTTATCGAAATAATTCTGATGACACTTTTCTTGAACAGGCTGAGAAATCTAA
>JAUWPX010000151.1 GCA_030611395.1 Bacteroidota bacterium
AAGATAATTGCGCCTAATCTTTATATTGCAGCCGGTATTTCAGGAGCAATTCAGCATCTTGCAGGTATCAGTTCCGCAAAATACCTGGTTGCTATTAATACTGATCCTGATGCGCCCATCTTCGAAGCTGCTGATTATGGAATTGTAGGTGATGTGCATAAAATTCTGCCTGAATTAATATCCATAGTAAAAGAAAATAAGACTTAAGATTCTTTCCATGTTCACCAGTATTATTTTTATTCTAATACTTTCTGTAGCTACTGTAGTTTTTTATCGTAAAGTCAGAAAAATTACACGGAGTATAAAACTTGGTAAAGACATTACAATAAATGATAATAAGCTTCTGAGGTGGAAAAGAGTCTTGTTCATTGCCATTGGTCAGGAGAAAATGTTGCAACGTCCTGTTGCAGCACTATTGCATATTTTTGTTTACGCGGGGTTTATTATTGTTAATATTGAAATGTGCGAGATCCTTATTGACGGAGTTGCAGGAACCCACAGGTTATTTTCTTTTTTTGGTGGATTCTATGGTATTATGGTTTCAATATTTGAATTCTTTGCTATAACAGTTATGTTTGGATGTGCCATTTTTCTTGTTCGTCGTAATATCCTTCGAATTAAAAGATTCTGGAATAAGGAAATGACCCTATGGCCGCGTTCGGATGCTAACATTATTTTGATTACTGAGCTTTTGCTTATGAGCGCTGTCCTGATAATGAATGCAACTGACAGTATCCTCCAAACCAAACCCGATTCACATTATATTAAAGTTGGGTCTTTTATGATTAGTAGTATAATACAACCTGTTTTTTCAGATTTGCCATCTTCATCATTGGTTTTTATTGAACGATTTTGCTGGTGGTTTCATATTGTTGGTGTATTTGCTTTTCTTAATTATATCCCTTATTCAAAGCATTTTCATGTTTTTCTTTCTTTTCCTAATGTCTATTATTCAAAACTCCGTCCGGCAGGAGAAATGGCAAATATGCCATCAATAACTAAAGAAGTTAAGCTTATGCTGGAAGAAAATTATTCTGACCAGGATGAAAATAGTGAAGTAGTGACATTTGGTGCGAAAACTGTCGGGGATCTGACATGGAAACATTTAATGGATGCATATTCATGTACAGAATGTGGAAGATGTACATCCGTTTGCCCTGCAAATATTACCGGTAAAAAACTGTCACCGAGAAAAATTGTAATGGATACACGTGATAATCTGGAAGAAATTGCTGATAAACTGTTTAATAGAAAAAGTTCGGAAAAGGATAACGAAAAAAATGCCAGGTCATTATTTGATTTCATTTCAGCGGAGGAATTATGGGCTTGTACAACCTGTAATGCATGTACTTATGAATGTCCGGTAAATATTGAACCTCTTGCTATTATACTGGAAATGAGAAGATACCTCGTTCTGGAAGAATCTGCTGCTCCCGGACCACTAAATAATACATTTTCAAATATTGAAAATAATGGGGCTCCCTGGCAATTTTCGCATGAGGACAGGATGGAATGGGCAAAGGATATTTATATACACCAGAGATAAGCATTTATGGAAAAACAAAAAATAGATGTTCCGGTAATGGCCGATCTTTTTGCAAAAAATGAGAAGCCTGAGTATCTTTTTTGGGTTGGAAGTGCCGGGGCTTTTGACGACCGGTATAAAAACGTTGTCAGAGCTTTTGTAAAGATACTTACACATTTAGGTATAAGTTATGCCGTTCTGGGTATTGAAGAATCTTCAACAGGAGATGTAGCCAGAAGAGCTGGTAATGAAATGCTTTTCCAGATGCAGGCAATGATGAATATTGAATTATTGAACGGGTATGAAGTAAAAAAAATTATAACTTGCGATCCTCATGCATATAATACTTTTAAAAACGAATATCCGCAATTTAATGGAAATTACAAGGTGATTCATCATACACAGTTTTTGAGAGATCAGATTGAAACTGGAAATTTGAAGATTAATTCTGCAATTTTTGCAGAAAAAACCATTACTTACCATGATCCTTGTTATCTGGGCAGGGCAAACGGCGAATATGCTGCACCAAGGAAAGTGCTTGATCTTATTCCATCAGAAAAGAAAGAAATGAAGAGGAATAAAAGTAAAGCTCTTTGCTGTGGAGCAGGTGGAGGGCAAATGTTTAAAGAAGCTGAGAAAGGGGATAAAGAAATATTTATTGAAAGAACTGAAGAGGCACTTGAAACCGGAGCTGATATTATTGCAACAGCTTGCCCGTATTGTATGACTATGATCACTGATGGAATTAAATATAAAGATAAAGTAGAGGAAGTAAAGAACTATGATATTGCTGAAATTGTATCTTTATCATTAGAAATTTGAACTGTAAGATAAAATTAGTAAAACATAAAAAAATACTTATGGATAAAAACAAACAAGTAACAGGTGGTGAATTTATTGTTAAGGAAACAGAAGCAAAGGATATTTTTATTCCTGAAGAGTTTGACGAAGAGCAGAATATGATCGCTCAAACATGCCGGGATTTTCTGGACGCTGAAGTTTTTCCGAATCTTGACAGGATTGATCAGCAGGAAGAAGGATTAATGCCGGAACTATTAAACAAAGCCGGAGAACTTGGCCTTCTAAGTATCTCTCTTCCTGAAAAATATGAAGGATTTGAACAGTCTTTTGTAACCTCGATGCTTGCAGGTGATGTAATGGGTTCAGCTTATTCATTTGCTGTGGCTTATTCATGTCATACAGGTATAGGCACATTACCAATTTTATATTATGGTAATGATCAGCAAAAGGAAAAATATATTCCAAAGCTTGCTTCCGGTGAATGGAAAGGGGCCTATGCTCTTACTGAACCTAATGCCGGTTCAGATGCCAATGCCGGAAAAACTAATGCAATACTGTCAGATGATAGTAAACATTACCTGCTTAACGGACAAAAAATGTGGATAACCAATTCGGGGTTTGCCGATGTTATTACCGTGTTCGCAAAAATTGATAATGACAGAGTGCTCAGTGCTTTTATCGTTGAACGTAACTTCCCGGGCATAGTGTTCAATCCGGAGGAGAAAAAAATGGGTATAAAAGGCTCATCAACTCGTCAAATCTTTTTTAATGACTGTAAAGTACCGGTAGAAAACCTTCTTGGAAATCGGGGACAAGGATTCAGGATCGCACTGAATATACTTCATATGGGACGGATAAAGCTTGGCGGAAATGTCCTGGGGGCTGCAAAATATGCTATTAATCAATCAGTTCAGTATGCCAATGAAAGAAAACAGTTCGGATTGCTGATCAGTACTTTCGGATCGATAAAGCATAAACTGGCAGAGCAAGTCATCAAAAATTTTGTTACTGAAACGGCTGTTTTCAGGGCTAGTCATAATGTTGATCAATATGTTGAGCAAAATCTTGAGGTGATGACTAAAGAAGAAGCTACTATTGATGCTTTTGCACAACTTGCTGTTGAAGCAGCTATTCTTAAAGTGGTTGGTTCTGAGACACTTGATTATATAGTTGATGAAAATGTGCAGATACATGGCGGAATGGGTTATTCGGCTGAATTGGATGTTGACAGAGGATATCGTGACTCACGGATAAACAGGATATTTGAGGGTACAAATGAGATAAATAAAATACTCGTTGTTGATACTGTCCTGAAGAGAGGTGCTAAAGGATATTTTGACCTGTTCGGTGAAGCTGAAAAAGCATATAAAAACCTGGTAAATTTGTCGGGCACTCCTGAACCGGAAGGTGATTTTTATGCTGAAAAGAAACAAATTATCAGAAACTTCAGGAAAATTGCCCTGTTTCTTATTCATACGGCTTCTGAGAAATTCCAGCGGAAACTGGTATACGAACAGGAGATACTGAATAATATTGCAGATATTATTATGCTTCTTTATGTCTCGGAATCATCACTGCTTCGTGTCGAGAAACTTGAGAATATTAAGGATGCAGAACAGATAAAGGTGTATAAAGATATTATCGATGTCTTTGTTTATGATGCTTCAGGAAAAATCAGTAAATTTGCAAAAGATGCAATTTATTCATTTGCTGAAGGAGAGGTGAAAGACCTGCTGGTTAAAGGAACAGACTATTACACTGTCGTAAATGGAGTGAACACCAAAGAAGCCAGGAGAAGAATTGCAGATAAGCTGATTGAGGATAATAAATATGATTTCTAGGTATTCATTTGAAAAAATTGACTTTCATAATGCGTAGGTTTTATAAATTCATATTTGTATTTATAGTTTTGGTTTTCTCTTTACAACCCGGATGTAAAAAACAGCCTAAATGTGGTTGTGATGGAGATGTACGTTTTTCCCTTGTAGAAACCCGCGGGACTATAATGTATGATACAGTAACCAGTTATGCTCAATTTCAAACCAGTGACGTCTTTTCAACCTTTGAGATTTGTGATGCCGGAAGTGTAATGGATATGTTAACACCATTCGATCAGAATGAAACAGTTTTGGTGAGTGGTGATGCGTATGATGATTGTTATAAAATGGTTAACCCGTATGCCTATGCTAACTATATGCTGAGGCTGACTGAAATTAAGAAAGACCAATTTGGTATTTAATGCCGGTTTTTAACTTATATAAAAAAGCCCTGATCAGTTCAGGGCTTTTTTTTTATTCCCGTGAATTCAGCTAACTTTGAACTCTTTGGAATAATGGAATAATATTCCAATATTCCAAAATAACTGTGTATTATTCTGAAAAACTACGAAAATGAATATGAGTAATTTTAAGGAACAACTCAGAAGAGTAAAAGCATTTGTTTTTGATGTTGACGGAGTGCTGTCAGAGCAAACAATGCTGCTTGATACAGATGGATACCTTATTCGTACTTCAAGCGTAAGGGATGGATA
>JAUWPX010000064.1 GCA_030611395.1 Bacteroidota bacterium
GGAAGGATAAGACATCCACATCAAGTTCTTTATTTTCCATTTTCTCAAGGATGCTTTCAATCTCGGTGATAGCATCTTGATACGAGAATTCCTCTTTTTTTGTCATATTGAATTATTTTTTCTCTGTGGGTAATGTGAAAGTAAAAATATTGCCCTTTCCCTGTTTGTTTTCTGCAAATATCTTTCCATTGTTCTTCTCTACAAACTTTCTAACAACTGTAAGAGCCAATCCTGCTCCTGTTTTAGTAACACTTTCTTCGTTGTAAGTTACATGGTTTGATCCTGAGAGTTCAGCTATCTCTTCCCTGGTAATTTCTTTTCTTCCATCTGAAACACTTATGTATATATTTTCGCTTTCCTGTTTTGCATTTACTTCAATTGTGCCATTTGCAGGGGTGTGTCTAATTGCATTATTAAGCAGATTTTTTATTATAGTAATAACCAGGGTTTCATCTGCATATGGGTATAGAGCATTTTCTATATCAGTAGTGATGTTGATGTTCTTCTTATCTGCCTGTATCATGAGAATATTTATAACATTGTCAATGGTTTTTGCGATACTGAATGATTCAGGCTGATAATAAATTATATTTCTGAGAGCTCTTGACCATTGTAACATATTCTCGAGTAAATTGAAAAGTTCTTTGGAGGATTTATATATTATGCCGCTGTAATTTCTTATTATTTCTCTGTCATTTGTGACTGCTTCTTCTGTTAGTAATTCAGTAAATCCAAGTAGTGAATTAAATGGCGTGATCAGATCGTGAGAAATAACGGTAAGAAAATTATTCTTTGTTGTATTAATTTGCCGGTGTTCCAATTCCGATTTTGTTATTTTTGAATATGTATATTCTAAGCGCTTGTTGGTATTTATTATGGCAAGTTGGTTTTTCTTATTTATTTTCAGGTTAAAGTATCCAGCGGATATTCCGATTAACATAATTATAATAAAACCGATCAGATAATTTCTGAATGTTATTCGTTTTTCAACTTTCAGCAGTTCTATTTCCATGTTTTTACGCAGGGTCTTTAGCTCATTCTCTTTCAGACGGGTATCATACCGGACATTGTTGTTTTCAATTCTTTTACTGTTCATATCGGAATAGATAGAATCCTTTAAATGAGTATATTGTTTATGGTACCAATATGCTTCCTGGTATTTCTTGTTCTTATCAGAGAATTGTGCCAGTAGAAGGTAAATATCTCTGATACGTTCATAGTCATTTTTCTTTTTAGAATAACTCAGGGCTTTCTGAAGATGATTAATTGCTTTATCGTAAGTGCCCATTTCAGAATATATCTTCCCGATAGTTTGTTCGATCATGGCAAGTTCATTTTCTCTGCCAACTGACCGAATCCCCAAATCTATTCCTTTCTGAAATGTTTTCAGTGCCGGTGAAGTTTTATCCATTGCAAAATACGTATTACCGAGTTGCAATAGTATTTGCATCTCCCCTTTTATATTGTCACATATTTTATAATATTCCAATGCTTTTTTGTTCAGGTCAATTGCCTGTTCAAAATGAGCAAGACAGTGATGAAAATATGCAAGGTTGTGATAACCAATCGCGATTTTTTGATTATCACCAATTCTTATCCTGACATTTAAGGATTTATTAAAGTAATTCAAACTTTCATCATAGTTTGAGAGAGAATAGTAAGCTAAACCGAGATTATGATATGAAGAAGCGAGACCGTCCGGGTAATTTATGATTTCTCTGATTTTCATTGCTTCAAGAAAGCAGTCTTTAGCTTCTTTATATTTCTCATCATTTGAATAGATAATACCCAATTTGTTTATTGCATCTGCAATTCCTTTCTGATCCCCGAGTTTAACAGCGATATTTTTCGCTTCTGTGAGATAATCAATGCTTTGTTGATAAGAAACATTCTGAGTAAGAGAAGAAAGTTTTAATAGAATGTCAATTTTTTCAGTGTCATTAGCGTCAGTTAGATTTATATTCAGGCTGTCAATTATTCCTGACTGGGCAAAAGAGGAGCCTAATTGTAATAATACCAGGAAAGCCGGCAATATGATCAACTTATATTTCATTATTTTTTGCAATTTTCTATTCATTTTTGTTGGGAACAGTAAATTTTATAGTTGTTCCTGTTTCCGGTGTGCTTTCAGCCCAAATTTCACCTCCCATTATCTCAACAAATTCTTTACATAATATAAGACCAAGGCCGGTGCCTTCTTCATTATTGGTGCCTTTTGTGGAAAATGAATGTTTAATAGTAAATAAATTATCCAGGTTAGCTTTTGATATTCCAATTCCGTTATCACTAATTGAAAATTCAATAAAGCCGTTTTTGACAATTGTTGAAATTTCAATTTTCCCTCCTTTTTTGGAGTATTTAATAGCATTATGAATAAGATTCCTCAATATTGTTAATAGTAAATTCTCATCACAATATACTTTATGATTTTTATTAACAGAAGAAATCAATTTAATATTCTTTTCCCTTGCTGCAATGCCGAGTAGTGCTGTAACGGTATTTACCGTGTCATTAGCATCAAGATATTCAGGTCTGTTGTCAAGTTTCCCTGTTTGGGCCCTGGTCCATTGTAGCAGATTAAATAACAGGTTATACAAGTTTTTTGCAGATGTATTTATAAGTTGGCTGTATTTAATAACCTCTTCTTTTTTCAATTCTTCATTTTGATTGTTTAGCATTTCAGCAAGAGTAAGAAGAGCATGAAAGGGATTAATCAGGTCATGTGCGATGATTGAAAAAAACCTATCCATGCTTTCATTAGTATCTTTCAACTGGATCTCTGATTTTTTAAGCTTCTTGCTGGAAAAGAAAAGTTCAATATTCTTCTTTTTAACAGACTGCAAATTTTTCTTCCTGAGGAAATAACTTCTTAACAATAACAAAACAAGAAATGAAATGAGTAATAAGAATATAACCAGGTAAATGATTCTGTTCTTTTGTTTTTTTAACTGTAAATTCCTGAGTACTTCATTTCTTTTCATGAATTCAATCTCTCTGTCTTTTAATTCTGACTCAAAACTTACCTGCATCTCAGGTAATCGTTTGCCGGTTTGTTCGGTAAAAATACTGTCTTCTGTTTCTGAAAAAAGCCGGCTGTATTTAAAAGCTTCACTGAAATTCTCTTTTTCTTCATAGTATTTTGCAAGGAGTTCATAGCAATCTGATTGAATGTCACGGTAGCCGATCTTCTTACTGATTTTAAGACTTTCATTAAGAAATTTATAAGCATTTTCAAGATCTCCCTTTTTCAAATATACATCCCCCAGGTTGAGTTTTGAAACAGCAATACCTGATGTTTCATTTATTTCTTCCTGAATCTCCAGGGCACGGTAATAATATGGTAATGCTTCACTATATTTTTTATTTTCATTGTAAATTTCCCCAATATTATTCAGTGTATAGCTAAGACTGGTTTTGTCATCGAGTTCCTCCAACAGGTTGAGATTCGTGAAATAATAGTTCAAAGCTTTTGAATATTCTTTCATTTCATGATAATATGTGCCAAGATTATTGTAATTGGTGGCAATGTCACTTACATTATTGATTTTATTGTTAATAACATATGCTTTTTGAGTGTATTCTATTGCAATGTCATAGTCATTAAATTCTGATGCAATAATTCCAAGATTATTATAACAACCTGCTATACCGATACTGTCTCCGATTTCTTCTCTTATTTCAAGGGCTTCGAGATAATGCTCCATTGCTGCATTTAAGTTCGAAGTAATCCAATGAATATTCCCTAATTTATTTAATGCGTCCGCTTCTCCTTTTTTATTATTTATTTTTCTGCTTTCAAGAAGTGCGCTATCTGCATAATCTGCACTCTTTTTTAATGAGATATCAAAATACAATTCAGATAATTCGATCAGGTAATCAATTCTGCTATTATTATCTACAAGTAGTAATTGATTCTCAAGACTATCAATAATTTGTTCCTGAGCTTTCAAATGATGTGAGAGAACCCCGGTTTGCAGGATGATAAGAATTAGGAGAGTAACTATTCTATTTTTATGTAATGCTGCCATTTATTTGTTAAAACTACTAAGTTGTTAATTTTTTTACGAATATTATCTGATATAATTTTATTTTTTTCTTTCCTGCTTTACTTTTTCAACTTTGCTGTTTACTTCATCTCTCTTAAACTTTGTAGTTATCATATCTCCAATGGATAAACCGGAACCATTTTTGATTATTTTGCCATTGTGATAAGTAAGGGAATATCCCCGTTCCAGCACCATTTTCGGATCCATCAAATTGACGGTTTTTAAAGCAATTTGTAAGTAATGTTTTTTTTCAATGATAAATTTCCCGGAAAATGATTTTAAGGCAGATAAAGAATATCTAAGAAAATCTTTTTTTGCCTGTAGAAACCTGTTAGTCCTTTTTTCAAAACTGTAAGATAACTGGTCGAGGTTCTTACTATTTATTATCAGAACATTGTTCCCGATGCGGACTAATTTGCGACTCAGATCATCAATCTGTTCCTGCTTGTTTTGGAGACAATCATTAACCAGTGTAATTGCAGTTGTCTGAAGTTCTTCGAGATACTGATCAAGTGAATTTGTTTGTTTAATTAGGAATTCGGCAACGGCAGTAGGAGTTTTTAGTTTTGTATGAGCTGCAAGATCAGCAATAGAAACATCTTGTTCATGACCGATACCTGTGAGAACAGGTATGGGGAATTGTGTAATATGGTAAGCAAGGTTGTAGCTGTCAAAACAGTTAAGATCTGATTTTGATCCACCTCCCCGGACAATTACTACAATATCGAAAAAGTCCACGTGGAGGTATATTTTGTCTAAGGCCTTAATATTAGATTGTATTGCTTCATCACCCTGCATAATTGCAGGAAAAAGCTTAACATAGTATTTGAAGCCATAAGAATTTGACAATAATTGGTTCATAAAATCCTTGTAGCCTGCTGCAGTTTCAGAAGAAATCAGGGCAATTCTTTGTGGAGCAGTGGGAAATGGAATTTGTTTATTCATTTCAAGTACACCATCTTTCTCCAGTTGCCTCAGGGCTTCCTGTCTTTTTCTTTCCATGTCTCCCAAAGTATAGCCAGGATCAATATCCAGAATATTTAAACTTAAGCCATACTGCTCATGAAAAGTAACTTTTGCTTTTATAAGTATCTTAATCCCTTTGTCAAGTGAAATGCCGGATGCTGTTTCGAAATATGGTTTAAGCATTCTGAAAGTATATGACCAGATAGTTGCTCTCGCCCGGGCAATAATTTTTTCCTGGTTAGGGTCTTTCTCAATTAATTCAAGGTAGCAGTGTCCTGAATTATTGATCTTTAACTCACTTATTTCAGCTATTACCCAATATGAATCAGGAAAGTTTTGTTCTATTGAATTCCTGATTTTCTGGTTTAAATCGAAAAGAGTTGCTTTTTCTTCCATCTGCTACTTTACCAACTTATTAACAAAATTATATTTGCCTGAAAGTACTTTTATTATATATATCCCTTGTGACAAGTTGCCAAGATTATCAATTGTGAGCTCAAATTCTCCACCCGGCAGGTTTACATATTTTTTTTGTTTTATCATTTTCCCCTGGATATCGTAAAGTTCAATAAATATATCCTGTGGTGCAATCTGGATAAATAGCAGAGATATCTTGTCAAGAAATGGATTTGGATAAATTCCTTTAATACGGATACTTGAGTAAGGCAGGTCAGCTCCGATTTGTGATAAAGCATTGGCAAAATTTGGCAGTCCATAACCGATAAGAGTATCCGGGTTCTGATACTGACTACTACTCTGTTTTATCATTTCAATAATTTCAATATTACTCAGTTGGTAATTAGCTTGCCAGAGACAGGCGGCGAGGCCCGAAATTACCGGAGCAGAACAGGATGTGCCGTTACATCCTATCAAGCCGCCCAAACCCTGGGCAACAGTTCCCAAACCCTGGGCAGCAATATCAGGTTTTATTCGACCATCGTATGATGGACCTACTGAACTAAAAGAAGCAAGCGTACCATATGCATCAACTGCACCAACTGCTAGTATACTGTCAGCATCAGCAGGACTGGTTATATATTTCCATAACTTATTCCCTTCATTACCTGCACTTACAACCACGAGAATGCCTTTTGAAGCAGCCATAACTGCTCCCCTGGAGATACGTGTTGTTCTTCCATCCATATCTTTGCAGGTATAATTTTGCAATGTATCATCGAAGGTTGAGTATCCTAGTGAAGTGTTTATCACATCAACTCCTGCACTATCTGCAAACTCGGCAGCAGAAACCCAGTTTTCTTCTTCAATCCGGTACTCGGATCCGGTATCTTCCGATCTTAATAACCAATAATCTGCGCCGGGTGCCGAGCCTGTTAATTCGTTGGGCAGATTACCACCAAGGATTGACAGAACTGTCATTCCATGTGAGTGTGCATCAAGTACCCAATTATCACCATCAACAAAATCGCGTTGCCCCAGTATCTGATTATTTAACCATAAACTATCAAAAGCCGGTAAAATATTTGCGTCAATAAAACCGGCATCAATTACAGCAATTTGCATGCCTTCACCCTTATATCCATATTCATGTAAAATATGACCATTGAGCATAGTTAACTGATTATTATGTGTTGTTTGTTTTGCCAGATCAACACAGAATTCAGAGATAAATTTATTCCTTAGTGATTTTTTTTGTACAGAGGGTTTTACAAGTGTAACTGAATCGATAAATGTAATCTTACAGATGGTATCAAGTAAAATGGTGTCCTCTGTCTCTATAAGTACTGAATTAAACCATTTTGATTTGTTGATGATCCTGAATCCCAGTGATTTTAAGCTGTCAGTATAGTGTGGATTAACAGGCAGGTCAGACTCAGTAACAGCTATATTTTGTCTTATTCTTCTCTGGATAGCTCTTTGTGAAAGAAATTCTTCCGGTTTTTCAATCGAATATGGGTTCCAGTTTTTATCCGCAAATTCAATACGGTATTTAGCAAAATTTTGAGCTGTAATAACCGGATTAAAAAACAATATTAAAATTAGTCCGGTTAAAAGTTGCCTTAGGATTATGCGGGTATAATTATGCATTTTTCACTCATATTCATTTAATTCGTCTTTGTTAAGAACTTCTCCATAATGATATTTAATGGTTAATTCTATTTCTCCTTTCTCATTATAATAAAGCCACTTCCCATGTCGGTTATCTTTCCGGTACATACCTTTTACTTTCAAATTTCCATCATAGTAAAAAGCCTCATAATCACCATCTAATTTATCATTAACGTATGTTGAACTTACAACGGGTTTTTCGTTTAGGTAGTAACGG
>JAUWPX010000185.1 GCA_030611395.1 Bacteroidota bacterium
TACCGAAGATCAACTACAAGCAGGTCAATTAATCCGTCACCATCAATATCACCAATTGAGCCATGCATTGACCCCGTTGGTACCCCATGACTGTTTGCAGCAACACCACTGGGTACAGCAACATCAGTAAATCTGAGATTGTCATTTCTAAAAAGAAAATTCAACTGATGGTCGTTTCCCTGAAAAATATCCAAATCTCCATCATTATCATAATCGTATATGGTTAATCCCATACATTTTGAATCCGGAAAATATAACCCGTATTTTTTTGTAACATCAACGAACCTTCCATCCGGTTGTTGCTGGTAGAGCATTGATGCCTGTCCCTTATATTCAGACGGATGAGGCATTATATCCGGGTCGGTCTGTGAAACATAGTCCGGGTCAAATGCAAGGAAATTTCCTACCATTGCATCAATCCTGTTATCTGAATTGAAATCCCAAAAAGCAACAACAACACTCCATTTTAAAAATCCATTTAACAATTCCGGTCCTTTAAGTCCTAAAACCCCGGTAATATCACTAAAAGTTCCATCACCATTATTCCGGTAAAAAACATTCGGACCATAATTCAATACGTACAAATCCTCGTCACCATCATTATCATAATCAATAGCACCTGCTGCCATTCCCCAATTCCGGTCATCTACTCCGGCTTCCTGAGAAACTTCCGTAAATGTTCCGTTACCATTGTTTTTATATAGCTTATTGCCTGTGTTTTCAAATACTTTTCCGTCCGTATCAGAGATGCCTTCAACATAGGTTCCGTTAAGCATATATAAATCGGGTAATCCATCATTATTATAGTCAAATATGGTTATGCCTGAGCCACTACTTTCCAAAATATTCTCATAAGTATAATCGCCAAATGTATACCGGAAATCAATCCCGGCTTGTTCAGTAACATCAGTGAAATGTACCTTGCTGTTTTGAGCAGATAGTTTAGAAAACGGATTAGAAAGAAAAAAGATTAAAAACAAACAGTATATAAACCATCCTGGTATTGTATTATTCTTAATAATATATGTTTTCATAATTAGTGTTAGAAAGAAAACAAATTACAAATTACAAATTACAAATTACAAAAATTCAAAACAGAATTAACCGATATATTGTCTTTACGCTTTTCTTTTTCTCTTTAACTCTTCGACTTCTTCTCTCTTTCAAGAATAATTTCTGCAGCAAAGCGTACAGCATTTCGCACAACGTCGCTACATTTATCTGTAGCACCTGCTTCCTGGAATTCTTTAAGTTCCTCCGGGTTAGTTAAATGAAAACTTCTGCCAAATATTTCTTTTTGAATATCAAAACACATCGTACTGCCAAACTCTTCCTCAAAAAGTTTGCAAAATTTACCGGAAGGGATTAGTGAATCTCTATAGATATCCCAGTCATGTAATTCGTTTTCCCCCCTGCCGTAGATCAATCCAAAAGCCATAAGCGGCCCAATTACAGCCCCACATGTTTCTCCTCTTTCCGCGATGCCTGTTAAAGGAGTCAGAGCCTTCAAAACGTCATCACCGTTAAGACCAAATTGCTCTTTTAATGCCAAAAAACTGCTTTGCGCACAATTATATGAAATTTGCATATAATTATTTACTTTTTGATCGAGCAACTTCATAACCAGGTCCCGTGGCATTTCCAGGTTTTCTGAAATTTTGTTTTCAAAGGTCGATTCATCTGAATCTTTAATTTCCCTGTTACTTTTTTCCTTTTCCTTGATACTACATGATCCCAAAGCTACACTTCCAATAGTTGCAGCTATTGTACTATAAATAAAATCGCGACGTTTTAGCTTCTTTTTCATACGTTTAAAACAGCCATTAGCGGGCCGACTGATTCAATCTATATTACTAATTGCTTTCTGAAAGTTCTCAGTGGTAACTTTTCTTGTGTTATATTCTTTCATATATTCCAGATATTCAGGATCAGACGGATAGGATTCCCCGGGGCCGTATGGATACCTGCTCATACCATGAAATGGCAGGGGACCTACGGTTTGTCCGGCTGCTGTGTTTAAATCACCATCCTTCACCCATCCGACACTATGGATAAGAAAATCCCTTTTCCACCCTTTTGCCAATTCAGGTAAGTTTTTTGCACTAAATTCTATCGTAATCTCATCACCTGCATTTTGTATTATGTATTTGTCATCTGCTTTTGTAAGAAGAGGCAATACATCACCGTAACGGGTGTAATTTCCCAACAAGTCTCTCCATTTCTGATCGGTGTTAACATCTTTATAATCAAACCAATGTGGCCCATATCTGCCTCCTTTCCTGTATTCGCGTGAGAATCCCCGGTAATGCAGGTCTGCTGAACATGGATTTAGTTTATTTGACCGGATTGGTGCTGACGGACTGTTGTTAGTATAGAATATATGATCCCAGTAAATTTCCATATTTGTACATATTCTGATCCGTGGATCCGAAGCATTGATCCTGCCTGAAAGGTCAACAACAATAGTTTTATCTTTTCCCATCGGGAAGCTTATATTATTTACAATCGTTTCCCATTCACCTTTTTCATTAATCGCCTGAATGTATGGTGAAATTATTTTTATCTCGTCTGATTGTGAAATTGAGGCATTTATACTGGCGTCAGATGGAAATATCCAGCCATTAAGAAAAAGGTAAATATTTTCTGACGGATCAATTTCGTCCAGATTCAAAATCAATTCGGTTTTTTCAGTCACCCCCTGGTACTTTCCCTTTTTGAAATTTGATACATATTTGTCATCTTTTTCAGCAATAAATGGCAGGACATTTGTGCCATTCTTGTTAATTGCCGATGCCGGTAAAAGTTTTTCGCTAACCTGAAAAATTTTATACCCCGAATTATCCGGTGGAGTAAATCTTTCATCAACAAATATTTCGATTGAATCGGGAAAATCAAGTGCAATTAGTTGTATTTTATCAAAATATATTGTTTCCCATAATTCATCCGTGATCTGAATTGAATATTTGCCTTTTTTTAGTTTTAGAAATTCTCCCGGAATTTTTATATAATCAACAGAAGCATCAGAACAGGCATATTTTGTTGCTTCCTGTTCACCCATAATACCAAGTGGCATGCCCAGGGCACTTCTCCACATAATGTCTTTCACAAACAGATATTCCTCTCCGTTCCAGGTATAAAGAAACGGGCACGATCCTTTTAGCATCTGTTCCTCAACCAGGTTCCGGTCTGTTCCCGGGAAGAACATATTTTGCGGAACACCATTTGTCCATAAAATTCGTATTACGTCAGCTTTTGCACGGGGCCCTAATCCGAAATGAATGTTAGGTTCGGTTACAACTTTTGATTGATACAGGTTACCGGATCGTATTTCAACTTTTGCCCCGATTCCATAGTAATTATTCTTTCCACTTCCTGTTCTCAGGCCAATAAGTTTCATCTTTACGAAATGATTGCTATTCCCTCCATCATTACGCAGGAGACGAACACCCCCATTTATCCCGATAATAGCAACATCCGTATCACCATCATCATTGTAATCAAAAGTCAGGATCTCTCTGCCCGATGTTAAATCTTCCGGTAATATGCCCGATGCAATCCATAGCTTTCCTTTTCCATCATTGTGATAGAGAAACACACCATTTTCACCTTCTGTATTTGATTCACCAACAACAAGAAGGTCAAGAAATCCGTCGTTATCAAAATCCAGGAAAGATGCATCGTATGCCCGAACGCTTTGAAGGGTCTGAACCAATTCTTCTGATCTATTATCTATCTCAAAGCTGCCATTACCCAGGTTACGAAATAACCTGCTATTCCCCTCCTTAAGTGAGGTTACAAACAGGTCTGAAAATCCATCATTGTTGTAATCTCCGATTGTAACAGAACTTGATCCCTCCTCACTTTTCAGGCCGCTTTCTTCAGTGACATCTTTAAAAATCCCCTGTCTCTGATTTGAATAGAGCGTATTAGAGCTTTCATTGTTTATTACAAAAAGATCAATGTCGCCATCTTCATCAAAATCAGCAAACCCTGCATCGGTACTCAATACACTTCCTCCTGACAGATTAGATTTCTCAGCCTGTTCAAGAAAAGTGTCATCAGAATTATTTCGATAAAGCAGGTTTGAGGTTGGTCTTGTAACAAACAGATCAAGATCT
>JAUWPX010000250.1 GCA_030611395.1 Bacteroidota bacterium
GGTTCCTGTTCGCAAAATAAAAAACTGTCCATGAGAGGCAAAATGCAAAATAAAAATTGCTGCAACCCGTAACCATTGATAATGTTTTGTCCCCGTGCTGCTCCTGAATATTTGCAGACTCTTTCTTGCCGGCTCAGTGGATTTTTTGGTTTTTTCATCAGGTAAAACACCAATCTTTTGAATGAAAATTTCCCTGTCTTTTTCAACATCCTTCTGTTCAATATTTTGTGCTATACCGGATGTTTTCCAGACAAATGCAATTTCATCAAAATATTTTTTGTTTTCCGCATTTTCATTAAGCCATTGATTTACCAGAAGGCTTTCTTCTTTACTGGTCTCCCCAAGTAAAAACTTAATGATTTTTTCTTTGTTCATCATTTTATTCGTTTTCATTTAATTTCTTTCATTAATATAACTACTAAGTATGCATTTACCCTGACAATGTATGTCGGGTTTTTTTATTATTGGCAGAAATTGTTCAGAGTATAAAGAATCCTAAATCTTAAAAAATCAGACTTTTGAGACAACCCCGGACTTTCATTCGAAATAATCGACTAATTTCTTATGTAAAGACTGAATAGCCCGTGACATTTGGGTTTCGACAGTTTTTATTGAGATGTTCAGTTCCCCGGCAATTTCACGGTATTTTAATCCTTTAAAACGACTTAATTCAAATATCTCCCTGCATCTGTCCGGCAAAGAAGCAATAGCATCATTGATACGGTTCTCAAGCTCTTTTTGAATTAAACCGTTCAGACAGTTTTCCGGAGAAGTAATTGACCTGAAACCTGAGTCCATGATCTTTCGCAGAAGATCTTCCTTGTACTCATTGCTTATTCTTATATGCTTCAGGTAATCTAAACAATTGTTTCGAACTGCTTTGTATAAATAAGATTTAACAGAAGTATCATGTAACAGTGAATGTTTTATTTCCCAAAACTTTACAAAAGTATCCTGAACAATTTCCCTGGCATTGTCTAAATCAATAACATATTTTTGAGCATACCGGCAAAGATTTGCATAATGAGTATTAAAAACCTGTTCAAATGCACGAACATCTCCCTTTATTATTTTAATAATAAAAACATTTGAAGGCTTGCTCATATTAATTAACTTGGGTATCTAACCTTTTAAATAATATTTAAGGTATAAGTGTTTAGCCCCCGTCTCTTCCCTCGTCTTCGTCCACATCTTCGAAGTCAACATACTCTCCCGAGTCTTTATCGAACACTTTCTTATCCGTTCGGTTATCAAAATGAATGGTTATATCGCCTTCTTTCCTTTTCGGGGTATTATTGGTTGACCTACCGGAGGATGGTGGAAACAAAGCTTTTCCAACCAATTTAACCAGTAAATAGATTATTATCAGAATTAATATTGTCCGGAATAAACCTATGATCATCTCTTTTTTATGCTAATTATCCCTTATAAACTCTTCATAACTGCAACAGTGGCTTATCTTTAAACTTCTTCGGGTTGCATCCGAAAACAAAATTCAATCCAAACCGGATATTGATCCTTTTCAGATTTATAGGAAATGGGATCGAAGTAATATCACCGTTATCTTCAAACTGATATTTATTGAAAGTAACAGGGATATGGTCGGAAACAAAATAAAACTGGAAAGGACCTCCGCGAAAACTACGCCCCACCCCCAGGTTGTTATAACTATTATTAGACATGGTATAACTTACACTGGTCATTAAGGCATTACCAAGATTAGTATTCGCCGAAATTGTGAGTGCCTGCTGAATTTTGCCTTTATATATCTGCGATCTTGACAGCAAGCCCAGATTTAATTTTTCACACACATTGAATGTACCCCCAAGATATATCTTTGTTGGAAGCATGGTTATATAAGCCTCTTCCTGCGACAGAGGTTTAAATATATCAGCAATACTATCAAGCATTGCTTCAGCCACTTCGCCAAGATCTCTGTCATCATTTACATCAAATTCCGGCGAGATATCAATCCCTTCAAAAACATATGTCCCTTTCGAAACAAAATTGTATACATCCTGCTTCCAGTTAATATACCCCAAATCCACCACACTTGCCGAGAGTGTGAAATAATCATCAAGGTTATATACAGCCCCAAAATCAAATGCAACCCCCACGTTTCCCGTATTCAAAACAAAATCAAGTATTCCATCATCCGTATCCATATCATCGCTAATATCAAAATCTTCAATAAACCCTTCCGAATCTGTTGTAACTATAAGCGGGGCAGATACATTTAGAATGATATCGGAATGCAGTATATGAGTATAACCATGTCCTTCATCAATAGTTATTCCCAAATCTGCATTTTTTAACGAAAGGTTAGCTTTCCCAAATAAAAGCTTTCCTTTTGCACCAAAGGTTAAGCTATTGTTGATCTTCTTTGAAACACTTACTCCGTATTGCCTGTATTCAGTCATATCAAAGGTTAGATCCGAAAAATCAGCGGTGCCCCCTACAAACGCACTATTCCCATGAAAAGCAAGTGTCATAAAATCTTTCGGTAAGGAAAGAAAAAGATTTGCTTTTTCAGTTATGTCAAAAGTAAAATAGATGTCTCTGCTCATGAACCCAAAAGCAAACAACTGAACATGTGCTTCAGGTGATAAATACATTCTCTTCGGAAGCTTATCAAGAAAATCATCAATATTATAACTGGGATGAAGAATAGTGATAAGTGAATCGGCATACTCACCGGTTCCTTTAAATATAAAATCATCAGGACTGAAACTATTGTTTGAATAATTAAAATAAACAGATGAAATCCCGGGAAGCCCAAGGTAAAACCCGCAACTGCCTTGCAATGCAGGGTTCATAAGTCTTGATTGCGGGAGACCCATGTAATAAAGTGTCTGGTTCTCCTGTGCTTTCATGATAAATGGAATCATTAACATCCCAAGGAGAATAAAACCTAGAAAAACCGATCTTTTCATTTTCATGCTATTATATTTTTTTAACTTTTTACTTCTTCTTTCTTTTCCTCATTTCCTCATCACCTCGTCTCTTCTTCTCCTCATCACCATTTCTCCTCTTCACCTATTCCCCGAAGTCAAACTCATACGACACTTCAGTACTTACCCCTAACTTAAAGTCAATTGTATAAGTTGTAAGGATTTTTACTGCTCCGCTATTATAAGTATTTAACGAACCTCTGACAATAAGTTCGTCTGCAATCTCAAGATTCTCAAGGAATGCACCGGTTATTACAATTGATGTTGTATCTTCTGTTGATCCGGTAACAACCCCATTTTCGTCAACTGGTGCTGCAGGAAACAAAACAGGCACATCTAATGTAGCCAACACCTGATCTGCAACAGAGT
>JAUWPX010000190.1 GCA_030611395.1 Bacteroidota bacterium
CAGGCTTCCTGTCGCTTCCTTCTTGTAACGACTAATGAATGGAATTGTAGCACCATCATCAAGAAGTTTCAATGTATTCCTAACCTGATACTCCTTTAGTGATAATTTTTCAGTAATAGCTCCTGCATACATATCCAGTGATTTAAATTATTTTAACTTTTGACTTTCTTCCTCTTCCTCTTTCCTTCCACCTTCTGACTTCCGCCTCAAACCTTCTTCAACTTCCATTTTCCAAGCCGGAAAAAATATAATGCTGCCAGTGTCATTACAGATTCGGAAATGACAATTGAGACATATACACCTTTTTCCTGAATACCGATTGTGATAGCCAACAAATAAGCCAGTGGTATTTCGAGCAGCCAGAAACAGAAAAAATTGATTTTTGTCGGTGTAATAGTATCTCCTGCTCCATTCAGTGCCTGGATCACAATCATACCCATACCGTAAAAAAGGAAACCATAGCTTACGATCCGCAGACAGGTAGCACCTGCGTTGATCACCAGCTCGTTATCTATAAACAGCTTTATAAAAAAGGCAGGATTAATAATCAGAAAAAGAGCAATTAACCCTAGAAAGATCATATTAGAATAGCCGGCTAACCAAACGGATCGTTCAGCCCTGTCGGGCTTATTAGCGCCCAGGTTCTGACCAACAAGAGTAGCTGCAGCATTTCCCAGTCCCCAGGCCGGTAGCAACGCAAAAACGATAATCCGGATAGCGATAGTATAACCTGCAAGAACATTGCTCCCGAAAACAGCTATTATACGTACCATGCCAATCCAGCTTGAAGTTGCAATAATATTTTGCCCAATACCACCAAGAGAAAGGCGAATCAACTTTCTCATCACCGTAAAATTAAACCGCAGGTGTTTACTTAATATCTTAACCCGTCCCCGTCCGCGGAAAAGTAGAAACAGCTGGTAACACACAGCAAGGCCACGACCGATATTAGTTGCTACTGCTGCTCCTTTAATACCCAGTTCAGGAAAAGGTCCCCAGCCAAATATCAGGCATGGATCAAGAATAATATTTATTATATTCGCAATCCACAGGACACGCATGGAAATTGCTGCATCACCTGCACTACGGAATACAGCATTGATAATAAACAGGAGCATTATAACAATATTGCCGCCCATCATGATCCTGGTGTACATATATCCTGATTCAACAATGTCAGGAGTTGCTCCCATTAAGCGTAGAAAATCTTTACTAAATACTGCTCCTGTAATACCAATTACCACTGCCATCATTATTCCTACCAGAATAGCCTGAACTGCCCCCACTGCGGCACCTTCACTGTTTTTCTCACCTATCCGTCTTGAAATCAGGGCGGTTGTGCCTACTGAAAATCCAACCGCTAATGCATATATAATAGTAAGCAATGATTCGGTTATTCCAACAGTAACTACAGCTTCAGGACCAAGACGTGAAACAAAGAAGATATCCACCAGCGCGAAAACAGATTCCATGACCATTTCCAAAACCATAGGTATGGATAATAGCAAAATAGCCCGGCTAATCCGACCTGTCGTAAAATCCTGCTCAGTACCCTGAACAGACTTCCGTATATCACTCCAGAGGCTTTTGAGTCTTAAATGTAGTTTACCTGGTATCATTCAGTAAAAGATGTTCAAAAAAATGAAATGTAAAAATAGTCTAAATACTGAAATACCAAAAATCACATACTCCGGCAGGTTTCAGGAGGAGTTAATTGGTTGATTGGTTAATTGGTTGATTGGTTAATTCTCCTCTTCACCAATTAACTTTTTCACCTCTTCTTCTTCAACCTTAGCCTCAGCCTTAGCCTTAGCCTTCTTCCTCAACTATTCATGCCTTAGTGCCTGTGCGGGATTCTTATTCGCAGCCCTTGCAGCCTGAAAACCAACAGTTAACCATGCCACTAATAAACAAAACATTGCTGCAAGTCCAAAAATCCACCAGTTTAATTCAGTGCGAAATGCATAATCCTGCAGCCAATTATGTAGGAAATACCAGGAAAGAGGAATTCCAATAACTATTGCAATCAAAACCAGCCTGGAAAATTCCCATGTCAGCAGGTAAATGATACCTTTTGCAGTTGATCCGAATACTTTCCTTACACCGATTTCGCGTGTACGTTTTTCAGCCATAAATGATGCCAGGCCAAACAAACCTAATAATGCAATTATTACTGCCGTAATTGTAAAATAGTTAAGTAGTGTTCCCATTCGCCTTTCCGATCTATACATGTTGTCATAATCCTCATCAAGGAATTGATATTCAAATGGATAATCAGGCAAAACCGTTGCCCAGTCGGTTTCAAGTTTTTTTATTGCCCGGTCAATATCCCCGGGAGCCAGACGAATGATAATGTATCTTAAATAATCTTTATATGCCACTATTGCAAGTGGTTCAATTTTATTTCTCATGGAATGAAAGTGGAAATTTTTCATAACACCAACAATTTTACCATTACTTACACCCATAAATGAGAAGCGCATTCCCACCGGATCTTCAACGCCCATAATTTTCACAACTTCTTCATTTACCAAAAATGAACCGGTGGAATCTGTTGCTAAATCTGAGGTGTACTCTCTTTTCAAACTTCTGCCCTGAGTAATTGGTATCTTAAGTGCTTCTACATAATCGAAATCAACAGTAGACATTCCAATCAAAGTTCTAAGTTCAGGGTCTTTTCCTTCCCAGTCTGCCCCACCCGAGTTACTTCCAATATTGCTTGGTAAATGGCCTGAAGCTGTAACATACAAGATTTCCGGATTCCGTACAAAAGTTTCCCGAATTACATCATACGACTTACTAATATCACCAAACATCCTGATATACATAACATACTCCTTATCATATCCCAGCTTCCTTGTTTGCATGTAATTTAATTGTTTATAAACTAAAAATGTGCCGGTTATCAGAAATATTGACAGAACAAACTGAATTACCACAAGAATTTTTCTTAACCAGGCTTTATGTGAATACTCCCCTTCTTCACCTTTCAGCACACTTACCGGGATAAAAGAAGAGAGGTAGATTGCAGGATAGCTACCTGCAATCAGGCTTGTAAACAAGATCATACCAAGAAGTCCAATAATAAATTCCTTTGTAAGCAAAAATGCTATATCAATCTCTTTTCCGGACAATTGATTAAACATATTTAATAGCAGTCCGACTAAAATCAATGCCAACACTGTGGCAAACAGGGTTGTTACTAATGATTCGCCAAAGAACTGGCTGATTATATTTTTACGGTAAGCACCACTTACTTTTCTTAAACCAATTTCCCTTGAACGCCTGCCCGACCTGGCAGTTGACAAATTCATGTAATTTATACAGGCTATTAGCAAAATAAAGATCCCAATAGTTGCAAAAATCAGCACATTCTGGATTTGTCCCGGTGGATGTCCGTATCCAAAATAAGCATGCAAGTGCATCTTTTTTAAAGGTGCCAGCATAAATTTTGTCGGATAATTTTCTTCTTCTCCTTCTTCAAATTCCATATGTGATTTCACAACGGCAGTAAGCTTATCATCTACAGGAGAAGGATCGGCATTTTTTGCAAGTTTTACTGTAGTTGTTATAGAATTGCTTCCCCAATGATCATTATAGCCTCCTGTTGTCTTTACAAAATCGAATGGCACCAGTGCTTCAAACTGAAAGGAGGAATTATCAGGTATTTCTTCAAGCACACCGGTGACCGTAAAATTATATTGGTTATCCACACTGATAATCTTTCCGAGTGGATTTTCGTCACCAAAAAATTTCTCTGACATTTCTTTTGTCAGTACCATAGAATAAGGTTGGGTTAAAGCCTTTTCAGGATCTCCGTATTTCAACGGAAAAGTAAAAACTGAAAAAACAGAAGAGTCAACAGCCCTGATTCCTGATTCATAGAACGATTTTAATTCATAATTCATCAGCAGGCTCCCGGTATAGGCAAAACGTACAGCAGTTTCTATTTCAGGGATATCTGCCTGCCATCCTTCGCCTGAAGGATATGGAGTGACATTAACATGGTACGATTCATTATTATAAAACTGGTCCTGCTC
>JAUWPX010000048.1 GCA_030611395.1 Bacteroidota bacterium
GCAGGGAAAACAGCCCTTGATTATGCAAACACACATCACCGGTATAAAGTTGCCAGTTTCCTCCGCTCAATACATGCCGGGAGCGAGGAGATACTTCTTCCCGATTACCTGGATGGTCCATATGTCTGGTGGCATGATAACCAAACTGGTACAATAATCTATATGAAGCGCGATAGTTCTGATAATATTACCACAATGGAGACGCAAAACATTGAGCGGAAAAGTGGGTCTATCCGTTTTAATGGATTTGCAGGCGACACCAATTCATATGAAATATATAATAACGAACATGACCGTGATAATATTTTCAGGAATATTGACCGGATCTTTACAATGGGTGATATACATGGTGGATACTATGAATTAATTGAACTCCTGAAAAATAATGATATTATTGACAAAAATCTGAAATGGAACTGGGGTAAAGGGCACCTTGTTTTTCTGGGCGATCTGTTTGACAGGGGTGATTATGTTACCGAGTGCCTGTGGCTTATTTACCGTCTTGAACATGAAGCTAAAAAAGCCGGAGGTCGTGTACACCTATTGCTCGGAAACCATGAATTGATGGTAATGTCTGGAGATACAAGGGATATTTCAAGAAAATATGAATACCTGTCACGGTACCTTGAATTTAATTTGGAACAGTTTTATGGGAATGATTTTGAAATTGGGAACTGGTTACGATCAAAAAAAGCTATAGTGAAAATAAATAATAACCTGTTTGTGCATGGTGGAATATCACCGGAATTTCTCAATACAGGAATTAATATGCCGGATCTTAATAATCTTATATATAAATATCTTAATAGTGAATTGGATTCAACTGAAATTGCAGATACAGAATTAATAATTGGTGACAATGGACCTTTCTGGTACCGTGGATATTTTGGAAAATGGAATGGTTATGAGCAAATTACTGAAGAATCAGTTGATAAAACACTCGAGTTTTTTAATGTCTCAAAAATTATTGTCGGACATACTAATGTTGATCAAATAAAAAGTCTGTATAACAGGAAAATTTATGCTACCGATATACCTTATTATTTATCTGATGAAATTGTTCTTCAAGGGTTATTGATCGAAGGTGAAACATTTTATTGTGTTTATCCGGATGGTAAGAGAGTAAAACTTGAATAAGGAAGAGCAAAGTGCTGAGTGCAAAGAGCAAATAAGCATGCATTTACTCGTAACACGAAACTCGTAACCCGTAACAGATGGAAGGAAGAGCAAAGTGCTGAGAGCGGAGAAGAGGTGAAGTTTTAAATGGAAAATCCTTATACTTATTATGAAGAAGCACCACATAGTTCTGCTACTTTTTTTATTAGTTTACGCTGTTACATCTCAGGAAGAGAGTTATGCAGTAGGGCAGGGAGTTTCTATTCATGTGAATCCCGATTCCTTAGAATACCCGCTTTTTAGTTCACATGATATCCTTGAATTATCACTTACTTTTGATTGGAAAGAGCTGATATTTGATGTTGGTGATAACCCTAGTTCTCATGATGCTCTCCTTACTTATATTGAGACAGAAGGTAATTCTGTTTCTATACCTGTAGAAGTTCAAGCACGTGGGCATTACAGGCGTTCGCGTGAAAATTGTAACTTTCCGCCTATCAGGATCAGGTTTTCCGAAGATAAGGTGACGAATACTCTTTTTTCCGGTCAGGATAAACTCAAACTGGTTACCCATTGTAATAACAGAAAAATTTTTGCTGAATATCTCCTAAAAGAGTATCTCGCTTACAGAATTTATAACCTGTTTTGCGATGAGAGTTATAAAGTAAGACTGGCAAGAATAACTTATAATGATAGTGAAGGAAAAAACAAACAACTTACCCGGTTTGCATTTTTTATTGAGAAAACAGAACATTTGGCATCCCGGTTAAGCGGGACTGAGATTGAATTATTAATATTAGTAAAGGAAGTTACAGATCAAAAACTTACACTTATATTTTCTGTTTTTCAATATCTTATCGGTAATACCGACTGGTCAATTCCTGGTCTTCATAATGTGTCCTTGATTTCCCTGCACGGTCCGAAATATGCTCCTGTTCCTTATGATTTTGATTTTTCAGGTCTTGTTGGTACCTATTATGCTATTCCTGATCCAAAACTACCCATAAAATCAATATTTCAACGTATATATCGTGGACCGTGTGTGGAATTGGAAACTATTTTACCTGTCCTTGAATTATTTAATGGTAAAAAATCTGAAATTTATAGCTTAATCTCAGATTTTGAGTATCTGGAAGAAAAGGAGAGGGCAAATATCCTGAGATACTTTGATAAATTTTATGAAACATTGAATAATGATCGTAAACTAAAAAAAGAATTCATTCTTAATTGCAGTGAAACCAAATATATACGTAAATAACTAACCTGAATGATTCACTATTATTTTGCTATTTTTGCAATCAAAAAACTACATGTTATGAATAATAAATTTAAATATCTTGTGATCTTCCTTTCTGTTGTACTGGTATTCGGATGCCAGCCGGAGAAAAAAGAAACAAAACCCGAACATCCGAAAAATATTATCTTTCTGATTGGTGATGGTATGGGTGTTTCTCATATTTATGCCGGTATGACTGCAAATCATGGTCACCTGGCATTAGAACAATTTAAACATATAGGATTTATTAAAACCTATTCATCAGATAATTACATTACCGATTCTGCTGCCTCAGGCACTGCAATGTCATCAGGTAAAAAAACAAAAAACGGAATACTAGGAATGGATCCTGATACTATAGCACTCCGGTCTGTTCTGGAAATTGCTGAGGAACACGGTCTGGCATCAGGACTTGTATCCACCAGTGCTATTACACATGCAACTCCTGCATCCTTCATAGCCCATCAGCCTAACCGGAATATGTACGAGGAAATCGCGGCAGACTTTTTGAAAACAGAAATTGATGTGTTTATTGGTGGAGGGCGAGACCATTTTATGAAGAGAGAAGATGGGCGGGACCTTACAAAAGAACTTGAGGAAAGAGGATATAATGTTCTTTTCGATATGGATAAGATTTCCGGGATCACTGAAGGTAAACTGGCAGGGTTAACAGCCGATGGACATAATCCCAGGTACTCAGAGGGGAGAGGGGATATGCTCCCTGATGCTACTGTTACTGCTATGAAAATTCTGAATAACAATAAGAAAGGATTCTTCCTGATGATTGAAGGGTCACAGATTGATTGGGGCGGGCATGCAAATAGTACTGAATATATCGTTGAAGAAGTTATAGATTTTGATCATGCTATTGCAAAAGCTCTTGAATTTGCTAAGACCGATGGAAATACACTTGTTGTTGTTACTGCTGATCATGAGTGTGGCGGACTCGGAATAAACGGTGGTAGTTTTGAGGATGGTACTGTAGAAGGTGGATATACAACAAAAGGTCATACCGGTGTTATGGTTCCTGTATTTGCATACGGACCGGGTGCAAAAGAATTTATGGGAATATATGAGAATACTGCGCTGTTTGATAAATTCCTTCAGGCATACGATTTTTCTAAATGATAATAAAAGCATCAGGACTGGAAACGGGGGAAAAACTCCCTCTTGTTGAAGAATTCTATACTATTCAGGGTGAAGGATTCCATACCGGAAAACCTGCATATTTTATACGGATTGGAGGATGTGATGTTGGCTGTAGCTGGTGCCATACGAAATTCACATGGGATCCTGACCTGCATCCGCTGGTGGATACTGATATCATTTTCAGGAATGCAAACCAAACAAAATGCAATTCAGTTGTTGTAACCGGTGGCGAGCCTTCTCTCTATAACCTGGATTATCTGTGTGAACAGTTAAAAAAGTATGAAATAAAAACCTTTATTGAAACATCCGGTACTCACCTGCTTACCGGTATATGGGACTGGATTTGCCTTTCCCCAAAAGAAAATACTCCACCATTAAATGATATTTTTTTAATTGCTGATGAATTGAAAGTGATAATTCAGAAGCAGGAAGACTTTGAATGGGCTGAAATAAATGCTGCTAAAGTGAATACCGGCTGCAAATTGTTTTTACAACCTGAGTGGAGCAGGTACAGACAGATTATACCTGAGGTTGTTGAATACGTAAAGAAGAATACAAAATGGAGTGTATCATTGCAGGCGCATAAATTTATGCATATTCCCTAAGAAGAGTTAAAAGTTATAAAGTTAAAAGTCATAAAGTAAAAAAGTTAAAAGGTTGTTTTTTTTCTTAGCTTTATTGTTACAAAATTAAATTATGCCCAGATATTTTCTATTCATATGGTTTATAATAATCCCGACTTTTGCTTTGTTTGGACAGGGTGAACCACATACTACATCGGGTAAAGCACTTAAACACTATAATCTGGGAAAGCAGTACTATGACTTTCTGGATTACGGAAAAGCTGTAGTTGAACTTAAAGAGGCCGTAAAGATTGATGATGGTTTTATTGAAGCTCACCTTATTCTTGCTGAGGTTTGTGTTGATCTAAAAGATTATCCTGTTGCAATAAATTCGTTTAAGCGAGCTGTTGCTATTGATCCGGAATTCTTTCCAAACGCACTTTATAATCTTGCCCATATTGAACATTTATCTGGAATATATAATGATGCAAAAGATCATTATCAGGCTTTTCTTGATCAGGGTATGGGAAGTAAGAAGAGGATAATACTGGCCATGAAAGGGATAAAAAATTGCGAATTTGCTCTTCGGGCACTCCGGAATCCGGTTCCGTTTAATCCGGTAAATCTGGGTAAGAATGTTAATTCAGAATACGATGAATACTGGCCTTCGCTTACTGCCGATGAGAAGACCCTCATTTTTACGGTACTTATAACAGGGGAAATGAAACCTGACCTGATGGGAATCTCCAGACAGGAAGATTTCTATGTAAGTAAATTTGAAGATGGCTCATGGGCGAAGAGGGAGGATTTAGGCTCTCCATTAAACACTTCGCAGAACGAAGGAGCCCAGTTTTTATCGGTTGATGGGAAGTATATGTTTTTTACTGCCTGTAACAGAAAAGAGGGACACGGAAGTTGTGATATCTATTTTTCTGCCAAAATTAATAACCAGTGGTCTGTTGCTATGAATATTGGTACACCTGTTAATTCAAGGTACTGGGAAGCGCAACCCTGTCTTTCAGCTGATGGAAACATACTCTATTTTATAAGTAACCGCCCTGGTGGGAAAGGGAAAATGGATATCTGGAAAAGCTCATGGAATGATAAAGGCTACTGGAATAACCCGGTAAATCTTGGTGATACTATTAATACTTCAGGCAATGAGATGTCACCTTATGTTCATCCTGACAACCAAACCCTTTATTTCTCATCAGATGGTTTTCCTGGTATGGGGGGATTCGACCTTTTTCGTGTGCAAAAACAGGATGACGGAACCTGGAATAAGGTTGAGAATCTGGGATACCCTATTAATACACACGGTGATGAAATTGGATTGATTGTAAATGCGAAAGGAGATAAAGCATATTTTTCTTCCGACCGGCTTAGTGAATCAGGAAAAGATATATATGAGTTTGAACTCTATAAAGAGGCCAGACCCCAAACTGTTTCCTATATGACCGGAAAGGTGTTTGATATAGAAACAGGTAAACCACTGACAGCAAAATTTGAATTGATCGATATTAAATCTGCTGATGTAGTTATGGAGGCTTTCTCCGGAAAAGATGGAAATTTTCTTGTTTGTATTCCTACTAATAAGGACTATGCTTTGAATGTTTCTAAAGAAGGTTTTTTATTTTTTTCGGAGCATTTTTCCTTATCTGGCATCCACGAGGTTGTTAATCCCTATCATAGAGATGTTCCAATGAGCCCCATTATTCCCGGGCAAAAAGCTGTATTAAGGAATATATTTTTTGAGTATAATTCCTTTCGCCTGAGAGATGAATCGCTTACTGAATTGAATAAGCTGGTTGAATTTCTTAATCTTAATTCCGGAGTGGTAATGGAAATTGGCGGGCACACTGATAATATCGGGGATGAAGCTTATAATAAAACACTTTCGGAGAACCGGGCTAAAGCAGTTTATGAATACCTTATCGATAATCAGATAGACGAAAAACGTCTTTTGTATAAAGGTTATGGGATGACCCAGCCAATTGATGATAATTCTACGCCGGAAGGTCGTACCCGGAACCGTCGAACAGAAATGAAAGTGGTAGGAAAGGAAACTATTTAGAGTCCGTCAATAAAGTAAAAAAAAATGATTTAAGAACAAGGAACACCGATTAACGATTTGCGAAGTGTATAAAAATCTTAAATCTAAAATCGTTAATCCTTGTTCGATATTCAGTTTAACTAAAATTTACCGACTTTATGGATAGACACTAATTAACCAATTAACCATGGCTGAATGTAAAAAAGAACAAAACATGAACTTCTGTAATTGCACATATCCCTGCGGGAAAAAGGGTACATGTTGTGATTGTCTTCATTACCACAGAAGAATGGGTGAATTGCCTGCATGTTATTTCCCTGATGATATTGAAAAGGGCTACGACAGAACAATTGAGAATTTTGTAGCCTTGTTCAATGATAGAGGAGCATGGTGGAGTGGATAAAGGAATTTACTTTACTCCAAAACTCAGGATGATTATTGCAATTGCTATGTCCTTTGCCGGGAACAATCCATAGTTTTGTTGTTTTGGGATTTGCTGCATTTTTTAATCTTTCTCCTTGATCAATAGGTACCACCTTATCATTACTGCCATGAATAAGAAAAATATTTGCCTTTGTATTTTTGATAATATTTACCGGGGCAATCTGCTTAAATTTTGCACCCATTTTAAATTGAAGATATCTCATAATTATCCACATAAAAGGAAAAAATGGTATATGTTTCCTATGAAACTTCTGTCTAATAACATTAACAGGGTTTGCAAAGGCACCGATTGTTATTATATTTTCTATCCTATTATCACAGGCGGCAGCATGTATTGCTGCAGAACCACCGACAGACAGCCCAATAACACCAATCTCATCGGGTTTAACAGTGTATTGTTTTAGAATATATTCAATTGCTGCGCGAATATCTTCCGAGAATTGTAACATGCCTGGATATTTGATAGTGTCACTGTTACCATGACTTCGTAAATCAAACGCCAGTAAATTGTAACCATATGGATAAAGTTTTTTTATGTATGGCAACATGTAATCTGCATTACAACCCCATCCATGAACCAGGATCAGAGTTGGTGCCGGGTGTGATGATTCATTTTGAGATGGTATCCACCAACCATATAAGTGACACCTGTTTTTTGTTGGAAATTTTATTTCTTTAAATGGAATTCCGAATTTTTCCGGAGTTAAGTGATGTAAAGTTCTGGGGACACGAAATAAATGTATTATTAAAAATGTAAGAAAAATGGCAACAATGATAAGCATTCCAATAATCCATAAAAAAACCATATTAATAATAGTTTATGCCTTAATAAATAATGGTTAGAAATTTTTGTACTCATCTCTCATCTCACATCACTCATAACCCTCCGCCGCTCTTATCCGGAAATGGTGGAATTGGCGGAACCTCAGGATTGTATTCTTCAAGTTCTTTAAGGATAACTTCGATGGCTTTACTGAGTTGGGCATCTATGCCTTTATACTCATCAGCCGGGTCGTTCTCAATAACAATATCCGGTTCAACTCCAATTCCTTCAATTATCCACCCGCTTCCGTCCGCGGCATAAGGTCCGTATGAAGGTGTGACCAGTGACCCGCCATCAATGCATGGTATAGTGCCACTGTAACCAACAACTCCTCCCCATGAACGGGTACCGATTAGCTTGCCTAACTGCTTGTATTTGAATCGGTAAGGGAAGAGATCGCCATCTGATGCTGAATACTTATCCAAAAGGCAAACCTTAGGTCCTAAAAGCTGTCCTACAGGATTAATATTCCCTGTTTTCTGCCCGGTATGCATAGTAGCATAAGTAATATCTCTCAAAAGCCTTTCAATAAGCATTGATGAGACATTACCCCCTCCATTACCACGCACATCAATAATTAATGCATCTTTCTGTAGTTGCGGATAGTAATACTTTACAAACTCATTCAATCCGGTAACTCCCATATCAGGTACATGCAGATAACCAACTTTCTCATTGGTTGCTTCACTAACTTTCCTGATATTACTCTGAACCCAATTGTAATAATAAAGGCTAGATTCATCACGTATTGGCCTGATAAGCACTTCACGGCTGCCCTCTTTCTCCGGTTTATCATTGATTTCCAGTATCACCTGGTTGCCGGCTTTACCAACAAGTGACCGGAAAATATTGTCCATTTCGCTGGTGGGATTACCATCTATTGCAAGAATATAGTCTCCTTCCTTAACATTAACACCTATCTCCCTAAGTGGTGAACGAAGGTTATCACTCCAGTTTGCTCCGTTAAGAATGTGTTCAATAT
>JAUWPX010000296.1 GCA_030611395.1 Bacteroidota bacterium
ACCATTCTCATCAGCCCATTCATTCCATATTTTTACACCATGATCGTTCAAATATTTAGTATTTGTATTCCCATCCAGAAACCATAATAATTCATGAATTATTGACTTCAGATGTAGTTTTTTAGTAGTTAATACCGGAAAGCCGTCCTGCAGATCAAAACGCATCTGATATCCGAACACACTAAGCGTACCTGTTCCTGTCCGGTCTTGCTTTTCCGATCCTTTTTTTACTACATGATCTAAGAGATCCAGGTATTGTTTCATAACATTTATTTACTGATCCTGGCTACCCATCCCCCGCCGGGTGCCATATTAATATTAATTACATCTTCTGAATTAACCTTGAATTTTTCATATATATAATCAGTTGCATTTCTGTCGGCATTAACACCGTCCTTAAAAACCTCTATGCTGAATTCGCCTTCCCCAAGAAATGAAATATCCAAAGACAACTCTCTTGCTGTCCAGTCATTCAATCCCCCAATATACCAGTAATCATCTTTCTTTCGTGCAATAACTACATAATCCCCAACACTTCCATGCAGAACATGACATTCGTCCCATACAACAGGTACTTTAGTGATAAAATTTGTGCATTCCTGATTATTCATGTAATTACACGGGTTATCAGACATCATCTGGAGAGGACTTTCATAAACAACATACATTGCCATCTGATGTACCCGTGTACCCTGACTCATAGGTCTCGAAAACCTTGAGCTAAAATTTACTTTGCCGGCATTATCCATAGCACCGGGGGTATAATCCATTGGACCTGCCACCATCCTGATAAACGGAATGGTAACATCATGTTCCGGACCAACAACATCAGACCATTTGCACCATTCAAGACCTCTTACGCCTTCGCGTGTAATAACATTTGGATATGTACGTCGTAAGCCAGCCGGTTTATATGCACCGTGAAAATCAACAAGGAGGTGCCTTTCAGCAGCTTCCCTTGCAATTTTGTAATAATAATTCACCATCCACTGATCATCACGCTGCATAAAATCCACTTTGATTCCTTTAATCCCCCATTCTTCAAATTGATCAAGGGCTTCATCCAATTGATCATCAAGTGTTTTCCAGATAACCCAAAGGATCAGTCCAACGCCTTTTTCTTCAGCATAACCGGATAATTCCGTCATATCAATATCCGGATTAATATCCGCCAAATTCCCCAGCTTGTACCACCCTTCATCAAGAATAATATACTCAATCCCATTAGCTGCAGCAAAATCAATAAAATATTTATAGGTTTCTGTATTTACCCCCGATTTAAAATCAACATCATATACATTTAAATCATTCCACCAATCCCATGCAACTTTTCCCGGCTTAATCCATGATGGATCGTCAATCCGGTTAGGGCTTGCCAGTCTGAACACCATATCACTTTCAATCAGTTTCCCGGCTTCATCGGTAATGATCATTGTACGCCACGGAAAAGTTCTGGAACCCTCTGTTTCAGCCAAATAATCAGCCCTTTTGGTAACGGGAACATCTCTGTCGCTCTCTTGATCTATATCAACCGGATAGCCGGGAAAAACCCCTTTCAAAGTATTACCACTTTCTCCCCTTACCCACATACCCGGATAATCTTCAATATCCGATTCAGTTAATACAATATTTGTCCCATTCTCTGTTACTACAAGTAAAGGTAAGCTGGAAAGATTTTCTGCAGTAAGATCGCCCAGGTTGGTATCAATATATTCCCTTTCGTTATGCGAAAAAAAACTTTCTTCTTCAGGGAAGTATATCTTATAATTACCATTGAATTTATATAAAGCCTCCTCTGATTTGACTATTATTTTCCCGGAATATGATGTTATAAACCGGTATGCGATGCCATCGTCATATGCCCTGAATTCAATATTATACCGGTTCTTGAATTTCAGAATCAAAACATTATAATGATCTTTAACAATTTTGTTTTTATGAGGAACAACCGGATTAATAATTCTGTCAACCGTTTCCCTTTCAACTCCGTCAAGTTCGGGATTAACACCCGGATTTTCTCCTTCTTTAAGGGTGAGTGATATGGGTGAGCCGGTCAGTATCATATTCTGATCATGGAATACAGAAAACATTATCTTATTCCCAATATTAACCTCGATATTGATCTTTCCGTCTGGTGATGCAACAGTATAATTCTCGGTTTCCGCCACTTCAGGGGCAGAACAAGAATTAAATAAAAAAATAATTCCTGATATTAGAATAAAAGAAAGTATGGCTTGAACTATTCTTTTCATAATAATTATAAATTTAGTGTTACAAAATTTTTACATCATACTGAACACCTCTTTCTTCAAGATAATTCAGAATATATTCAAAATTCTCTTTTTCTTCTCCAATATATTCAGGTGGATTTATTCCAATTTTGCGAAATTTCCCCTCCAGTATAAGGTTTGCAATAGCGGTACAGGTATATCCTGTTGTCCTGGCCATTGATAATGTTTCTGTTTCTTTATTGTATCTATCGTAGAGGTCATAAACCCATGTATAATATTTCCCCCTTTTTTTTCCGTCGATAGTAACCCGCATAACTGTAAAATCCTCCTCCCCCGGCTTAAGTTTCCATTTTGGAAAAAGCAGGCAGGCAGTCAGGTCAACCGGACGTATTTTCTTACCCAGGACATCCACTTCCTCGAATGAAAAGAAACCGGTTTCACGAAGCACTCTTAAATATTCCACTGTTCCCGGGTATCTTATTGTTTTTTCAATCATATCCGGAATTTTCATTGTTTTAAGAAGTGTACGCAGTCCATCTGAATTCCATGATTCCAGGGTCCCGACTTTATCAAAACAAACCAGTTCAGTATCAGACAGGGCTTCTCTTACAACAAGTCCTCCATTTTCAACGTAACGTGCAGGACGCACATATTCTTCAATTACATCAACAGGTGAAAAAACTGCTTTATATTCAAATGGCCATTCCCTGATTACCGGTAATCCTCCAACAAGACATTCATATTTTGTAACCTCAACAGATGCATTATAATACCCT
>JAUWPX010000156.1 GCA_030611395.1 Bacteroidota bacterium
AAACAAATCACATTATCAGGTAATATCAACAGGTTCCCCGGATGCGGGTCGGCATGAAAAAACCCGTATTCAAATATCTGTTTTAAAATAGAATCTGCCCCCCTGTCAGCGATAACCTTTGGATCAAACTCTTTCGTGTTACTATTATCAATATCAGAGAATTTAATTCCATCGATATACTCCAATGTCAAAATTTTTTTCGTGGTGTAATCCCGGTAACATCGAGGAACATAAATATTTGTATCTTTTTTGAAATTTGCTCCAAATTGTTCCAGATTTGAAGCTTCATTAGCAAAATTCAATTCCTTGCGGATCGATGTTTCATATTCTTCAACTATTTTGACAATGCTATATGATTTCATTTCCGGAATATGCTTTTCAACCATCATGGCCAGATGAAACATAATCTCCAGGTCAGTTTCAATCATACGATTAATCCCAGGACGCTGAACTTTAACTGCTACCTTTTCTCCGTTAAAAAGGGTTGCCTTGTGAACCTGAGCCAGGGAAGCTGCAGCAACAGATACGTTTGATAAGCTGTTAAATATTTCCTTAATAGGTTTCCCTAATTCCTGTTCAATGAGATGAACTGCCTCATCTCCCGGAAATGGAGGAACAGAATCCTGAAGTTTTTCAAGTTCAAATAGTAATTCTTTTGGGATCAAATCCGCTCTGGTGCTCATAATCTGCCCAAACTTGATGAAAGTCGGACCCAGTTCTTCAAGCACCAAACGCATTCGTTCCCAGCGTGAACGGGTAATTATTTGCTGATCTGTCTTTTTAAAAACAATCCGCCTTCCAAAATCAATGACATTTTCAATCCTTGATTGAGAAATAAGATCGGCAAATCCATACTTTGTAAGTACCCTGATAATTTCCAAATAGCGATTGGCATTACGATACTTACGGCCAAGCATTCCAATTTTACGAATCATTCTACCTCTTTGTCTTTTCTTCTATTCTTTTTTGTAGCTTATCTATCATCTTTTTAAGTTCATTGAGGTCTTCTTTGGTAGCCACACCCGCTTTGTCAAGAGCATTTTTTACCTGATCATTGATCTTCTTTTCAAGTTCTTTCCTGGTTTCTTCTGAATGATTAAGAAGTTCATCAACAAGCTTACGCCCTTCTTCCTCAGTCAATTTTGCTTCTTTGGCAGCTTTTTTTGCATAGTCCATAACTTTCTCTTTCGTCATCAGACCAAGCCCGATACCTGTCAGAATTCCTTTTTTAATTAAATTTTTCATTTTTTCTTTTTTTTAAACAAATATACAATAAAGAACAGCTTCATTCAATTAATAACTGACATTTCGCATTTGAAGGATCACCCGTTTCCCTCCCAACATGTTCGACATTCCAGCAATGTGGATACCATAACCAATGGGATCGTTAAAAGGTTGTGTTAACTGTACGGTTGTAAGGATTGCAAAATTAGTATTCTCACTCTTCTCCTTTAATTTGGCGTGTCCGTTAACCAAAGTAATGTCTCCATAGTTTTCTGTTATAACGTAACCCGACGGATTATTACAGAAGGTCCGAACCATATAGCCTGTCTTGCTTTTATAGCGCACCTTGAACTCATACATTTCTTTATTGAGATCTTCTACAATATGGTTGGGAAGTTCAAGACGCACACCGATATCAACTTTAGTACTGTCAAGTACTATCTCAGGATATTGTTTTATAATGGCTTTTATCAGTTTATGTCCACTTCGTCCTACAGCAACAACAACCTTATCGAAGGTTTCATTATTATTGATCTTAACGTGACCTCCTTCAACTATAATATTACTAACAGGGGTTTCAAAATGGAAATGAATGTTTGGTAACGATCTGAATTCTTCATAAATATTGAACAATATCTCTTTTAACTGATCGGTACCTAAATGATAAAAATCAGAAATAATGGGTTGAAATCCTTTTTCGTAAAACTGAATATAATAATCCTTATTTCTAAATGAGTGTCCCGTTTCATATTCTCCGTTACCGGATTTTCCAATCCAAAAATCCACAAGGTCTTTTTGAAGATCGATGTCAGTATCCAGATTCCCTCCCATTTCTTTTGAAACAAAAAGTTTCCCGTCTGCACGAATACCCGAAATGCTGGTCGAATAAATATCTTTACTTTTTTCAAAAATATGGATCTCATTCCCAGTATCCTTCATCTTTTCAATAAATCCTATGGCAGCAGCCCCAAATCCTATTATCGCTATCTTCATTCCTGTTTTTTCTTTCTAATATTGGATATTATATTTACTGCAATAAATCTGCAAATTCAGGTTCATTAATATTTTCAGTTAATTTTGTTAGTTCTTCATCGTAATTAACCATAGACTGAAAATAAATTGCATTTTTTATGGCTTCGGCAGCCTGTATGTCTCCAGGTTTTGCATTATCGGTAAGTATGTTTTCTCTGAAATTTTTATAATGGTCTCTTATTGAACATGGCATCAGATGATTTTTGCGTGTTTTTTCATGATTTTGTTGCCACTTACGTCCGTTTTTCATTAATAATGACAAAGTTGTATGAGCAAGATTTTTGCCTTCTTTGTATAAATCATATACGTTATCAACATAATAAGGCACAAAAACACAAGGCATAATATTGCCGTTCCAATCAATATAAAAATATCCGTTATGTCTGCCATAAGCTATGCATCCGTTACTTAGAATGCCACTATTCCAGAAATCGGCAACAGGATATTTTTTTTCAGTTAATAGTTTTTCCCAAACATTGTAAAGCTCGACTCTTTTTTCAGGGGAAATAATTAAATCAAAGGTTTTTTTACCACGTCCGATAGGCATCAATTGAAATTGCCACATATATGAAACGCCCAATTCTTCAAAATAATAATCATAGAATTTTTCAGTAAGTAGCAATTCATAGTTTTTACTTGTTGCTGTTACCGAAATTCCAAACGGAACCCCTGCTTTCCTTAGGTTTTCCATAGCTTTCATTATTTTATTATACACGCCTTTACCTCTGCGTTTATCAGTTTCCCGCTCATAACCTTCAACAGATATTGCAGGTGTAACATTTCCCAGTTCTGCAAGTCTTTTAGCTATTGAGGGTGTTATTAAGGTTCCGTTAGTGTAGACCAGGAAAAATACATCGTTATATTTTTCGAAAATGTCTAACAAGGTTTTACCCTCACTTTTGTAAATAAAAGGTTCGCCTCCGGTAATTACTACAAACTTTCTGCCAAACACATCATGAACGTCACCTATTATCCTGTCAACAACAGAATATGGGATTGTTGATACCGTCTGGCTGGTACTTCCAGCATAACAGCCCGTACATTGTAAATTACATCTCTGTGTAGGAGCTAAAACAATAAATCCTGGAGGATAATCACCATACTTTGATTTATAGTCAATTTGTATTTCTCCTATTTTATCCTCTGCCTTCATTACAAATTTTCCTCCTGTGAAGGAATGGCTCATTTTATTTATTACTGTTTTAGAATAATATCCTTTTTCCAGGTTATTATTAGCAACGTTTAGTAAGCTGGAATAGAATTGATATCTTTTCATCCTCATCCTTTCATCATAAATTATATTAGTATCAGTCTGCGAAAATTTATTAAACATGTAGTTATCTAATTTCCTGACTGCAAAAGGCCTTAGATGTTTGTTGAAAATAATAGTTTTAACGGCTTTTTGGAAAAAAAACTCTATAGTTTTCATTATGTCTTTTATTTATAAATTTTTTATATTTAATTATAGAAGCATAGATATTTTCAATCCATATGAGTTTAAGTTTATCAAACAACTATTATGCCATTTGTTCACTTTTCGTTTATTAGTCAGTTTTATGAAAAAAAATTATCGTTTTTCTAAACCCATTATTAAAAGTCTGACCAATTCTTTTAATCTGATTTCCAAATTATTGTACTCATCTTCAATAAAGAATGGAAACTCCAGCCCTTTCAAAGCTGTCAAAATTGCAGGAGCTGTTAGCTCGACATTGTTCAGGCCAAATTCCTTGTTATTAATCCCCCTTGTAAGTATTGATTTTATAAGAACAACTTCCTCGTAATCATATTTTTTTCTGATCTCCCAAATAAAATCGAGGTGATCCAAATAATCTGCCTTTACTATTTCATTAAAACTGGATAAATCACTAATCGTTTTCATTCTGGCAATTATATAGTTAGTCAGTTTTTCTTTTGCATTTTTACCGTCATCAATGGCTTTGATCAATTCACTACGCAGGGTCTGAAACTCTTTTTCTACGACACCCTGAAACAATTCTTCTTTGTTCTTAAAATAATAATAAATCGATCCTTTTGCTTTATGTGCTGCACGGGCTATGCCATCAATAGTAGTTTTATAAAAACCATGTTTCTCAAATATTTTACCGGCTACATGAAGTATAATATCTTTTGTGTCGTCTATTTTCATTGTGATCGTTTTGTGCTAAATATGTTTTATGGTACAAAGATATACTTATTTTAAAGAAAAAAAATAATTTAATGATTTTTTAACTTAACTTGACGCTTTGGTCAGGGTGTGACCTAAGCGTCATTAGGTTAGGTAAGAAAATTTATGCTTTATTTGAAACAAAGTTGCAAAATATGCTAAAATGTAAGTTTGCTTCCTTAATCGTCTGGTAATCATAATGAAAAAAATAAAATTCAATAAAATGAGAAATAATGTAGCATTAGTATTATCCGGTGGTGGAGCAAGGGGAATCGCTCACATCGGTGTTATTGAAGAATTAGAAAAACAAGGGTTTGACATCAAATCAATTTCCGGTACTTCCA
>JAUWPX010000111.1 GCA_030611395.1 Bacteroidota bacterium
CCGTGTGCGAAAAGAAATCCGGAAATGGCAGGTTATGATCGAGCGTGATCTGGATATAATTGAACTTACTTCAAAAGTTGTGAAAACTTCGGAATCACGATTAGAAAACGGAATGATAACTACAGCAGATTATATTAATGATCTCCACCGTGAAATTCAGGCAAAAATTGATATGGAACTTCATGAAATAAGACTTATTGAATCGAAAACAAAATATATGACATTGAAAGGATGGTAGAAAAGAAGGCTAAGGCTAAGGCTAAGGCTAAGGTTGAGGAAGATAAAAGAAAAAAACTAAAAGATTTAAACGTATGAAAAGAATAAAATTTAGAACTATTCTCTTGTCAGGACTAATAATCATTTCAATTTTTCTGACCATATCCTGTACACAGAACGAACAGGAGGCTGACGCGTATGGCAACTTTGAGGCGCATGAGATCATTGTTCCATCTCAGGCAACAGGTATTCTCAATAGTTTTACTCTTAAAGAGGGTGACATGTTAAAAGTGGGAGAAATGGTTGGATGGGTGGATACTACACGTTTATTCCTTCAGAAGAAACAGCTCTTTGCGCAAATTAACACCATAAACTCAAAATATTCAGGTAGCAGAGCAGAAATTAATGTTTTGGAAGCTGAGAAATCTAACCTGATACGTGAGAAAAAACGTTTTGAGAAACTCCTGGCAGATGGAGCCGTAACATCAAAACAAATGGATGATATAAATGGTAACCTCAATGTATTAAATAAGAAAATTGATGCTGTCAGAATTCAGTTAAATGGCATATTAGCAGAAAAAAATGTAATAACAGTAAATATTGATCTGGTTAATGATCAGATAGTTAAGAGCATAATACTAAACCCTGAATCAGGCACTGTACTGGAGAAATATCTTGAGCAATACGAGATTGTAGTTCCCGGGAAAGCCCTTTATAAACTTGCTGATCTTGACAATATGATATTAAAAGCCTATATCAGTGAACCTCAATTATCAGAAATTGAATTGTTACAGAAGGTAAATGTATTGATTGATGGGATAAATGAAGAAAAAATAATGTTTGAGGGAATTGTAAGCTGGATCTCATCAGAAGCTGAATTTACTCCAAAGATAATTCAAACCCGTGAAGAAAGAGTAAATCTTGTTTATGCAATAAAAGTAAGAGTGAAAAATGATGGCAGAATAAAGATCGGAATGCCCGGTGAAGTGATATTTAAGAATGGAATAATGGAATAACTTTCAACTGATTAAATTATATGGCTCTTAATATAAATAATATCCACAAGAGTTTCGAGGGATTACAAGCCCTCAACAATATTACTTTCTCTGTAAAAGAGGGTGAGTTATTTGGACTAATTGGTCCTGATGGTGCGGGAAAGACAACCCTTTTCAGAATAATTACAACACTGTTACTTCCGGACAGGGGAGAGGTTGATCTTTTTGGTCTTGATGTATTAAAAAACTACAAAAAGATAAGACAGTTAGTCGGATATATGGCAGGCAGATTTTCGCTGTATCACGATTTGACCGTTGAGGAGAATTTGAAATTTTATGCTACTGTTTTTGGCACTACTATTGAAAAAAACTATGACCTGATTAAAGATGTATATTGCCAGATAGAGCCATTCAAAACGCGTAAAGCGGGGAAACTATCAGGAGGAATGAAACAAAAACTGGCACTTTCCTGTGCTTTGATACACAAACCGCGATTACTTGTTTTGGATGAACCAACCACCGGTGTGGATGCAGTTTCCAGGACGGAGTTCTGGGATATGCTTAAACGACTTCAGAAAAAAGGAATTACAATTCTTGTGTCAACTCCATATATGGATGAAGCTTCGTTATGCAACAGGGTTGGACTGATCCAAAAGGGGAATCTGTTATCGGTTAATAAACCGGAGAATATAATTGCAGAATATCAAAGGGAGTTGTTATCAGTTTCTTCAGATAATTTATATAAGCTTGTAAATGACCTGAGGAATGAAAAAGATACACATTCAGCATTTCTTTTCGGTCAGTCAGTGCATCTCACACGCAAAGACCGGAAAGAATCTGTTAAACAAGTAATAAAATATCTTCGGGATAAAGGACACGGAAGCATCCATATTAATGTTATTAAACCCGGGATTGAAGATTGTTTTATGGATCTGATGCATAAAGAGGACGAATTTTTATTGTCAGGATAGCCGGGTAAATATACTTTTGGGTTTTTGTAGAATTATATAAGTAAAATGAGCGAACAAAAGGAGACCATTATCACTGTTAGAAACCTTGTAAAGAAATTTGGAAACTTCAAGGCGAATGATAACCTGAATTTTGAAGTATTCAAAGGAGAAATTTTCGGATTTCTTGGTGCAAATGGTGCGGGAAAAACGACAACTATTAAGATATTGTGTGGACTTTGGGCGCCTACTTCAGGTGAAATTAAGGTAGCCGGATTTGATATATATAATCAAACTGAGCAGATTAAGAGAAATATTGGATATATGAGCCAGAAATTCTCTTTATACGAGGATATTACAGTGTTTGAGAATATCCGGCTTTTTGGTGGTATATATGGACTATCCAGACATGAGATTGCTCATAGAGCTGCTGATTTGATGCACAGACTTGATCTTGAGCATTCGCGCGATAAACTAATATCTTCTTTGCCATTAGGTTGGAGACAAAAACTTGCTTTTTCGGTTGCCATACTGCATAACCCAAAACTGGTTTTTCTTGATGAACCAACCGGTGGTGTTGATCCTGTTACCAGAAGGAAATTCTGGGATCAGATATACGAAGCCGCTGATAGAGGAATAACAGTCTTTGTTACAACTCATTATATGGATGAGGCTGAGTATTGTGACAGGGTTTCGATAATGGTTGATGGAAGAATTGCTGATCTTGACACACCATCTGCACTGAAGGGAAAATACGGGGTTAAAAACATGAATGAAGTTTTTCTTAAGATTGCCAGGATAAAACCTGATCAAAATAACTAATTATTAAGGATGAAAAGATTCTGGGGTTTTGTATTAAAAGAATTCTTACACATTTTCCGTGATCCTCGTACTATGCTTATCTTGTTTGGTATGCCAATAGTTCAGATATTGCTTTTCGGTTATGTGATTACCAACGAAATAAAAGATATTAAAATAGCAATCCTTGATCAGTCAAAAGACCCTGTTACTATTGAACTAACAAATAAAATTATCTCATCCGGATTTTTTATTCTTGATCGTAATATAAAGAGTATGAATGAGGTTGAAGATGTTTTCAAAGAAGGAAATGTCAGGCAGGTGATAATTTTTGAATCAGGTTTTGGAAGAAAGCTTAAAAGGGAGGGAACGGCAAATATACAATTAATTGCAGATGCTTCTGATGCCAATACTGCAAATCTGGTTGTGCATTATACAATGGCAATAATTGATGATTTCGTGAGAGAACAGAATAAGTTAACCGGATCACCAATACAATTTATTCCTGAAGTAAGGATGCTTTATAATAATGAGTTAAAAGGTGTTTATATGTTTATTCCGGGAATAATGGCTATGATCCTGATACTGGTATCTGCTATGATGACTTCTATCTCTATTGTAAGGGAAAAAGAACTTGGTACAATGGAAACTCTGCTGGTTTCTCCACTCAGACCGGCACAAATAATTCTTGGAAAAGTTACCCCTTATATCGCTTTGTCATTTATAAATGCTGTTACCATTATAATTATGGGTAACCTGGTTTTTGGTATGCCGGTGCAGGGAAGTATAATATTGCTGCTTGCAGAAAGTATCCTGTATATCCTCCTTGGTCTTTCACTTGGAATACTTATTTCAACCATAACTAAAACTCAGCAAAATGCAATGTTTATTTCTTTGTTTGCTTTGATGCTTCCCACAATTTTGCTGTCCGGCTTTATTTTCCCAATTGAAAATATGCCAAAAATTTTGCAGTGGCTGAGCATTTTAATGCCACCCAGGTGGTTTATCACTATAATAAAAAATATAATGCTAAAAGGTACAGGGCTGATGTATGTGTGGAAAGAAACATTGATATTGATTGTTATGACTTCTGTATTTCTGGGTTTAAGTATCAGGAAGTTTAAGATAAGACTGGAGTAGAAGAAGGCTAAGGCTAAGGAAGAAGAAGTCATTGGGTGGTCAATTATGACAGCGAGTGAATGACACGACCGAAGGGAGTATTTGACGTGAGCGTTAGCGAACAAATATAATATGAGAACAATACTTTATTTAATACAAAAGGAATTATTACAGGTTTTACGTAACAAAACCATGTTGCCAATAATTTTTATTGTCCCGATAGTACAATTACTGATCCTTGTACATGCTGCTACCCTGGAAATGAAAAATATTGATATGTACATTGTAGATAAAGATCTTTCGTCAACTTCCAGGGGTATTGTTCAGAAATTTGAAAGTTCGCCATTCTATTATATCAATCACCATTCGTTCTCAATGCAGGATGCTGAGAATGAGTTAAAAAAGGGGAATATTGACATAATACTTCATATACCTTTTGGTTTTGAAAGTGAACTTGTAAAAGGTAACAATTCCGGGTTACAGCTTCTTATTGACGCCATTAATGGTACTGCTGCAGGGTTAATACAGAGTTATACACAGGCTGTTCTGGCTGATTATAACAGGAAAATTATGATGGAGTGGACATCTCCCGGCATGAAAGAAAAACCTCTGTCAATTGAAATTACCCGTTCGTTCTGGTATAACCCGGAACTGAATTATAAAATATATATGGTGCCGGGTATTCTTGTTCTGCTTGTCACTCTTATCGGGATGATCCTTGCATCACTTAACCTGGTAAGGGAAAAAGAACTGGGGACGGCAGAGCAGATAAATGTAACCCCTATACGTAAATACCATTTTATTATAGGTAAGCTTTTTCCTTTTTGGATAATTGCATTATTTGAACTGGCATTTGGTCTTCTTATTGGGAAACTTATTTTTGATATACCAATTGTTGGCAGCCTGGGTCTGCTTTTTTTATTTGCAGCGGTATATTTGTTCGCTATTTTGGGTGTAGGATTATTTATTTCAACTCTTGCTTCAACACAACAACAGGTAATGTTTATAAATTTCTTTTTTATGCTGCTATTTATTTTAATGAGTGGTTTGTTTACGCCTGTTGAAACTATGCCCGACTGGGCCGGGGTTATTAATATTGCCAATCCTATGGCCTATTTTATGCGTGTAAACAGAATGATATTACTAAAAGGATCAGGATTTTATGATATCCTTCCTGAATTTATATCAATTAGTGTATATGCACTGATTATCCTGAGTCTGGCTGTCTGGAGGTATCGGAAAACTGTTTAGGATACTTGCAGTTTTGAACAATTACCTTTAACTTGAGCCCCAAATCTAAATCCTTTTGAGATGAAATTTGACCCGGCAACAAAACTACAGCAAAGCATAAACCTGAGTGCTTATGATGGTGTAAATCCAGCAATTTCCGATTCCGCAACATTTGCTTTTTCCAAAACGGAGTTAATGTCTGATACTTTTGAGGGCAAAACGGAAGGTTGTTTTCTTTATTCCAGTCACTGGAACCCTACAAACCAGGTGCTTTCTTCTTGTCTTTCAGCTATGGTGGATAGTGATGCAGGATGGTTTACCGGCTCGGGAATGGCGGCTATTACCTCTGCAATTTTGCAAATCTGTAATTCAGGTGATCATATTATTTCAAGCATTACTACCTATGGCGGTACATATGCATTCCTGAAGAATTGGCTTCCTAAATTCAAAATAGAAGTAACTTTTGTTGATATCACTGACCTAAAAGCTGTT
>JAUWPX010000063.1 GCA_030611395.1 Bacteroidota bacterium
TATCATCATATAGATGGTAGTCCCGAAGCTTCTTCAAAAAATCAGGCTGGTCATTTTGAGAAACAGGATACATAAGCACTTTGTAAACTCCTGAAACCAAATATTCGGGATTCTTTTTACTTTTCTCATGAATTCTGTTCAGAATCTCCGAAAATCCCTTATTTGTAATAATTTCAGGAGAGACAGGTAAAACCAGGAGCGGATTTTTATCTTTATCATCAAACAAAGAATAAACGGTATGCTTTTTATCGATTTTGAAGTCTTCGCAAAGTACAACATCAGACGGGTCAGCCAGCAGCCGGTTCAGGAGAATTTTCAGGTACTCCGAAAACTTCCTTATCCATTGATTATTAAAGTCCTTTGAATCTTTTTCAAAAGAAGGAAAACAAATATAGATAGTGTTTTTCATGAACTGTATGTTCAAATATTAAAAAAAATCAAATCCTGAATCCTATTACAATCACATCATCAACCTGTTCCTCATCACCTTTCCAATCATTAAATTCCCGATCAAGTATTTCCATTTGTTGTGACATTGGTTTTTTATGTACCTCTGTTAAGAAATCCCTGAACCTTCTGATCATGTATTTCTTATTATCAGGTCCCCCAAACTGATCGGCATATCCATCAGAGAACATATAAAAACAATCATTTTTCTTCAAGTCAATCTTATGATTTGTAAATCGTGCAGGTTCACCATAAACAACAGGTCCAATACATTTTTTATCACCTTTGATCTGGGTAAGTTCACCGTCACGAATCATTATCAGAGGATTAATTGCACCGGAGAATTGTAATTTTTTACTCTCAAAATCAATAACACACAATGCCATGTCCATTCCATCCTTAATATTTGACTCCTTTTGATTCTCACGCAAAGTTTTTGCAACTCCTTCATTAAGAACTTCCAGTATCTCAGAGGCTGTTCTTGACTTTTTGACATTAACAGCATAGTTTAACTGATTGAATCCCACAATAGACATAAACGCTCCCGGAACACCATGTCCTGTACAATCAACTGCTGCCAGCATAACTAATCCATCCTTCTTATCGAGCCAGTAAAAATCGCCACTTACAATATCCTTTGGCTTATACAAAATGAAATAATCATTCAGAAGGGTCTTCGCATAGCCTTCGGGTGGCAAAATTGCTGTTTGTATCCTTTTAGCGTAATGGATACTATCGGTGATATTGCGTTTTTGTTCTTCTAATGTATCCCTCTGAGCCTCAATTTTTTCTTTTTGCAGTATTATTTCTGCGGTTCTTTCGCGTACTTTATCTTCAAGCTCATTTGTATAGCTCTCCAGCTCTTTAATCATATAATTAAACTGCACTGAAAGTTCAGTAATCTCATTATTTCCAACCACTTCAGCTCTTTCATCCAAATGTCCGTCAGTAATGCGTCTGACTTTTTCTACCAGCTTTATTATCGGAGCCGTTATAACTTTTGTTTTATTATAAACAAGAATCATTACTGCAAGAAGAGTGAATGCGAAGATGATAAAAAACCGAAGTAGTTCTTTCCTGATCAAAAGCTGTTCGGCTGTCCTGTCAGAAATTATTCTTATAACAGATCCTTTATAAAGGTTTGAATTTTTCCGGTCCATATAAATATATTGATAATGGTACCATTGCTTTTCAACCCGCTCAAGAACTTCACTTGTATCCTTTTTGGCGAACCTGTCCATCATGATTGCCTCATGACCTTCTTTAATAAATGCATTGGTATTCAAAGAAAATGGTTTGTCAGCCATAAAAAACAATTCAACATCAATGATGTTACCCTGTTTCCTGACAATATCTGCTTTTGTTTTTTCAATAAAACTAATGATCTCGTCTGCATTCTTTGAATACGATCCCAGTTCAATTATATATTTACCATCAAGTGTCGGTTGATAAGTATATTTTTTTGGTCTTTTTGTTTGATCCTCAATAGAAAATATTTCATTAACAAATATTTTCAAGTTAAATACTTCCTCCAAATAATTTTTATGATCCTCGCCAAAACTAAAAAGATTTAATCCTTTATCCTTCTCAAAAGTTGTATTTACAATAATCCCATTCCGGTCAATTATATATATGTCTTCATGTTCAGTATCCATATCCAATTGCCTTCTAATCATATCCAGGTCTGCAGTTTCAATGTTTTTTGTATTCCTGAAAATTTCATTAACCAGTTTTGAACTATTAGTCTCCATTTTTGCAGACATACTTACTTCTATAAGCTCAAATGCTTTATCCTGAAACTCAAGAACTTTAGTAACCCCTTCTGAAATAATCAGGTTTTGTTTTGTGTTCGACTCATCAATAATTCTTTTTGTATTCAAATAGTTTATAACGGAAAGAGCAAACATCGACAATACCACAGGAAGTACCAGATTTAGAATAAGCTGTTTGAAAATAGTCGTTTTATTTTTATCGGTATTCTGGGGCATTTGAAATAGTTTTATTTATTATTAAAAGTACAGCTTTTTATAATATAATTAGTATTTGTCCATAAAGTCAAAAAAATGAATTAAATAATCAAATTGTAAATAACAAATAACAAAACACAAATAAATTACAAATTACAAATTACAAATTACAAATTACAAATTACAAAAATTCAAAACAGAATTAGCCGATATATTGTCTTTACGCTTTTCTTTTTTTCTTTTTTTGAACATTGGAATTTGATATTTATTTGATATTTGGCGCTTGTCATTTGTGATTTTTAATATTTATATAAACTTTCGGACTTTATAGACGTACTCTAATTAATCATGGATTTATTCATGAATATTTTACAAATATTTCAGCAATCTCCGGAAAATCAAACAATGATTTATTTAATTCCTCACTGGTTATTTTGTAATAAAATGTATCTTCCATAGCTTTTATGGATAATAATTCAGTACTCTCCCCATTTATCCGGCAATTATGGAACATTCCTAAAGGAGCAAAATCTTCAACCTTTTCTTCAGGCATAGTTATACGCATTTTCCCACTTATAATCCAGTAAAACCCCTCGCTGTTTTTGATATCGTCATTTGATATAACACTGTCTTTCATAATAAAAGAGCCTTTGATTTTTCTTGCAAACCGGCAAACCTGTACTCCTTCTTTGGCAGCGAACTGTTTCGTTTTTTTCAGGAAAAGAATTTTTTTCTCCAGAAGCTGATAAATATCTTCATTATCATAATCAACAACCCTGGAAAGTTGGGTTTTATAATCTCCGGGCAATCGTACTGCATATTCACTAAACTTCCCGGGATCAATTTCTTTTACCGTAAGAACTGCTACTTCTCTTAATAAAGGATCAGGATTAAAAAGCTGGGCTACCAGATCATCCGGGATCTCCTGCATTTTGAGGAGCCTCATACTCATCAGGGCACAAGCTTTGGTCCAATTATTCAGCTTATTATAATCCCGGTTAATAATTGACAATAGTAATTCATCCGAATCCATCTTAGCCACCGGATAAAAATCCTGTAACTGTTTAATTTTTTCCTCCCGTGAGATATCATCCAGTAATGGGAAAAGCTTAGGTTTAAGTTCTTCAGGTATTATCATATCCAGCAGTTCCAGTGCAAAACTGACACTTTCTGAGGTTCCTAAGTCAAGATTTTCCCGGATATGATAAACTGACTGTGGTTCAAATAATAGGGAAAGCAGGTCAAACAAGAGATTGTTGTTAGCCAAAAGTTCCTCCTCAAGAGCAGCTGACAGATCGGTTCCGACAACATTCTCAACAACACTAATAATAGCTGCAATATTCCATGCAGTAACATCAATAACTTTTTCAATAACCTGTTGAAACAAGGCGATATCACTTTCGCCTGCCTGGTATCCGCATAATCTGAGTGATTTCACAGCCTCAACCATCACATAGTGGTTATGGTGAGTTAACTTTGATAAAATGAATTTTATGGCTTCTTCATTTCCTATCAGTCCATAGATACGGATAATTCTAATCAGTGTATTGGTTTCTACTCCTGATTTATAGAAATACTGTTCTAAGGGGACCAGGCTTTTATCCCCAAATTTCACGAGAGCTTGAAATACATCACTATAGAAATCGTCCGATGGTAAAAAATCAACCAGAGTTGAAACAAGTTCCGGATCATTTAGAATTGACACCAGGTCAATAGCCTCTTTCTTTACTGCCGGGTTTAAATCACGTAAAAGAGCCAAAACCAGTACATTATCAGGTTTTTTATCGATCAGTTTTAACAATCTTATCCCGTTGATCCTTTCCCCGGGTTCATTCGACCTGATCAGGTTTTCAATTTGTTCATAGTCTTTAATCCCGGTTCTTTTCTCCAGATATTTATTAACCTCCGGCAGCTCTTTTTTAATAAAATCAGATTCTTTACTGAATATATTACCCCGAATCTTTTCCGGGAGGCCAGCTGAATCACCTGTCAGTAATTTAACTACATATCCCCTGACAGTTAAGGAGTCATGTTTTAACCCTTTTAATATTAATGATTCATATAAACCGGGACTAAACAATCGCGCCATTTTAATAAGCAAAATTGCTTTTGAACCGGTAACTTCTTTAAATTTCATTTTTGCCAATGAATCGAGATCCATACTTTTTGCAACACTTTTATCTGAATCCCGGAATCCGGTAAGTGCTTTCTTAAGTGAACCCCTGTAGTCTTTATATAGTATCAAAGAAATAAACACCCAGGCAACTACTATAATACCAAGAACATATGAAAAATGAATTAATTTGAAAAACTCAAGGCTTCCAAAAAAAGCAAGTAATAAACCTGAAGCGAGAGCAGCAACTTCATTTATTGTTCCATCAACGCTTGCCTGAACATCATGCCTGATATCTGCATTAACTGATTGATAAAGAATTTTGAATGACGGTGCTTCGATGGAATCCTTTAAGGATTTTGAGAATAATTTTGACAGCATAATAATCAGAAAAAACAGAAGAAAATTGACTGCTGTGGTTGTATATCCAAAAACTGTTCCTGCAAGAATAGCAGCCAGTGTAAAGAATCCTATAAGAAAAGGGGATATTGCAAGACTTATTTTTAATCCGTAGGTTTTCATCAAAGGACCGTAGACAAATGTTTTTATTATTATTGTAAACACCATTAAAGTACCCATAAAAACACCAAAAAATTGTCCTAATTCAGTTGCCACAGGGTATTGATCATTTAAAACAGTAAGGAAAGAGTAGTGAATAAAAAAAGCTGTAACCACAGATAATCCAACAAATACAGCCATCATAGTAAGATACCTGTTTCGGAGAGCTTCTGATATTCGTTTTTTCCATGTAATAGATTTACTTTTTTCAACCTTCCCTTCCGGGAACTTAAATTGCCGGATAATAATAAACTGAAAAAGCAGGGCAAAAAGAACACCCCCCGAACTGATTAACAAAAGATTTTTTGCTTCAAACCTGAACGACAAAAGAACAGGAACGGCATAACTGATAAGTATAATTCCGAGGATCTGACCTGTATCTACTAATCCAAACAGCCTTTTCCCCTGTCGTAAAGTAAACATCCTTCCAACTGTGCCCCAGAAACCAAGTAAGGCAAGAATATTCAGCGGACCCATCATAACAAAAATAAAGAATATCAGCCATTTTGAGTCATATACTTCAAACCCGAATCTCAGTAACACTGTAAAAACAGCAACAGTAACAAGATTTATCACAGAAAGTGTACTGAAAGATATCCTGCTTTGAATTTTCGAATAAAGGGATGTTAAAATAATACCGGCAAGTCCTGAAATCGTAAAAGCTTTAGGTATCATTTCCTCATCAAAAGTATCAAGGAAAAGAGTATGAGCTCCAATGTCAAAAGCACCATAAAATATACCGAGAAAAATTGATTGGGAGAGTAAAATCAGAACCAGTTTTCTCTCCTCAACTTCAATATTTAATGCTTTATAAAAACCATCTATCATTCTTGTATTTTGAAAAAAATATTAGCCAATCAGATATAAACCAATAAATATAATATATAATTTCAAACTGTTACAAAATTTTTTCTCAATTTATGCGATTGCACGAGGAATTTATCATGACATATATGAAATTCACATGATTTTATGTAATATCTATCAAGTTCTTTTTTTTTATATATCATTTTTTGGAAATATATTAATTATATCTATATATTTTTAAAATGTTTGACTTTGGAGATAAAGTTGATAAAAAAACCAGCAAGAGACGGGAAATAGTTTTTATTATCCTCTCAGGTGTTTTTTTAGGCACACTTGCCGTATTGAATATCCTGGGAATATCCAGGCAAATTGATCTTTCATTTACATTTTTCGGCAGAAACGTTCCTTTTATTGTTTTCGTCGGAGTTTTACCCTATCCAATAACTTTCCTTTGCACCGATTTTATTAGCGAATTGTACGGTAAAAAACGTGCTACCATGATTGTATGGGTTGGATTACTTTTAAATATCTGGGTCCTGTTTATTATGTGGCTGGGGGGTGCACTGCCACCACATCCCGAATTAATAGATGGATTACCTGCATTTGATGATCCTAACCGGACATTTTTTCAAATAAGAAAATGGACCTTTGGAGCTACAATAGCTTCAATGATCGCCTATTTAACAGCCCAGTTTGTTGATGTTCATATTTTTCATGCAATCAGAAAATTAACAAAAGGGAAAATGCTATGGTTAAGGAATAACGGATCAACTCTTACCAGTCAGATGGTTGATTCAGTCGCTGTAATTACTGTTACATATCTGTGGGCCAGTGATGCAATAATGATCAAAATGGGTGAAACTGTTGTACACGGGTTGATAATTCTCATCCTTTCCAACTATGTATATAAAATGGTTTCTGCTCTGCTTGACACAATCCCATTTATTATCGGCACAAAGTGGCTGTCCAAATATTTGAAACTTGATCCCACAAAAGAATTCAAGGAAAGGGAAAAACTAACCGAGTAGTTTAACAACAGAAGATATTTCAAGGTTTATTGCTTCAACCGTATGGTGTGCCATATTGTAATATTTACCTCTCTCCTTCAAAGTAATTGCAATATAGTCTCTGAGTTTATTCACGGGAATTTCTTTTAAAAGAGGTCTGTTATCAGGTGAATTGAGAAGCCGTGAGTGTAATGCTCCAACCGGCATTTGCAGATAAATGGTAATCCCATTTTTTTTCATTAAAGACATATTGTCAAGAAAGCATGGCGTGCCGCCGCCACAACTTAAAATAAAATTATCTTTTTCAACAATTTCCTTTAACAAATGGTGCTCTGTTTCGCGGAAATAATCTTCCCCCTCTTCAATAAATATATCATTAACTGTCCTGCCCTCTCTCGTTTGGATGAAATTATCCAGGTCGATAAAATTCAATCCTGTTGCTGAA
>JAUWPX010000322.1 GCA_030611395.1 Bacteroidota bacterium
AACACTGCCCTGGCAATATTGATCCTCTGTCGCTGCCCCCCGGACATTTTACTTCCTCCCTCCCCTACATTTGTATAATATCCATTTGGAGTATCAATGATAAAATCGTGAGCATTAGCGACTTTAGCAGCTGCAATCACTTCTTCTTCCGTTGCATTATTTAACCCAAAAGCAATATTATTAAAAAAAGTATCATTAAACAGTATTGACTGCTGACTAACTATTCCCATAAGCCCGCGCAAATCAGCTATTTTATAATCCTCTACCTGTATTCCATCAATTAATATCTGTCCTTTAACAGCATCAATAAATCTTGGTAACAAGTCAACAAAAGTAGATTTCCCTGCACCTGATCTGCCAACAAGAGCAATAGTCTTTCCTTTATTAATGGTAATGTTAATCTCTTCTAATACAAGCTCTTCACCATACTTAAATCCAACATTTCTATACTCAATCTTTTCCGAGAATGATTTCACTGATTTAGCATCCGGTTTCTCGGTAATAGTAACCCTTGAATTCAGAATATGCTCAATTCTTTCTGCTGAAGCTAACCCTTTCAATACATTATAATATGCTGTTGTAATAGCTTTTGCAGGATTAATTATTTGTGAAAAAATTACCAGGTATGTAATAAGTACTGATGAAGAGAATGTACTGTTTCCTCCCAGAACCATACTACCACCATACCAAAGAACAATAACCAAAACAAAAACTCCCAGGAACTCACTCAATGGACTTGCTAATTGCTGCCTCCTGAATAATTTACTTATAATTCTTGTATATAAAGAGTTTACACTTTCAAACCGGTCCTGCATTTTCTTTTCTGCAATAAAAGCTTTAATGATACGAAGCCCACCCAGGGTTTCTTCAATAACTGAAAGGATAACACCCAGTTTTTTCTGCCCTTCCAATGATGTTGACCTTAGGGTTTTACCAATTTTACCGATAATAAAACCACTTAGAGGTAGTAGAACTATAACGAACAGGGTAAGCTCAAAACTCATATAAAACAATGATGCAAGGTATACAATAATTAATATGGGGGATCTGAAGATCATATCAAGTGATCTCACTACCGATATTTCTATCTCTTGTACATCGCCCGACATTCGTGCCATAATATCCCCTTTTCGTTCTTCCGTGAAATATTTCAGGGGCAGGGAGAGAATTTTACTGTACAAATCGTTACGTATATCTTTAACAACCCCGGTTCGTATAGGTATCATATAAACTTTTGACAAATAAAGAAACCCGTTCTTTAGAAACGATGTAACCACAACTATTACTCCAACAAAAATAAGTGCGTAAATTTTCCCTTCTTCAATAATTATCTTACTGAGAATATACTGAAAATTATGAATGATATCTGAAGTATTAAAAGTGAATGGAACAGACTGGTAAACCAATTTGGTTTTTTCAAAAAGAATATTTAGAAAAGGAGCTACCATAGCAAGGCTGAATAATGAGAAAACAGATGAAAGCAAAACATAAAATATGCTTAAGGCAGCTTTGCTCTTGTAGGGAATAATATATTTTATTATCCTAAAAAGTTGATTCATAGTTAAATTCAGCTATTCTTAAATGTAATTTCAGGTTCCCTGTTTAATAAATTTTACTAAATGCCATTATAGTTCCAGGGTGTAATTTTCTTCAATTCAGCTTTAACTGATTCATTTATTTCCAGGTTCTCAATAAACTCATGAATTCTTTTTCTATCAACCGGTTTATTTGTCCTTGTTAGCCTCTTTAGTATCTCAAAAGGATTAGCAAAACCCTCCCTTCGCAAGATGGTTTGTATAGCTTCAGCTACAACAATCCAATTTTTCTCCAAATCCTTTGATATCTTATCAGTATTAACAATAAGTTTCCCCAACCCTGTTAATAACGAATTAAAAGCGATTATTGTATGTGCAAAAGGAACACCAATATTCCTGATAACAGTTGAATCGGTCAGGTCTCTTTGTAATCTTGATACCGGCAGCTTGCCTGACAAAAAGATATATTGTGAATTTGCCAAACCCAGATTTCCTTCTGAATTTTCAAAATCAATAGGATTAACCTTATGTGGCATAGCTGAAGATCCAACTTCTTTATCTGTGATTTTTTGTTTAAAATACTCCATTGAAATATAAGTCCAGACATCCCTGTTAAGGTCAATCAGTATTGTATTAATCCTTCTAAGGTTATCAAACAAAGCAGCCAGATTATCATAATGCTCTATTTGAGTGGTAATACACGATCTTTTGAGTTTGAGGGTATCATTAACAAAATGGTTTGCAAAAGATATCCAGTCAATTTCCGGATAGGCAACATGGTGAGCATTGAAATTTCCGGTTGCACCTCCGAATTTCGCTGAAAATGGAATTGTTTTTAGCAATTCAAGCTGAGCTTCCAGTCTGTTAATAAATACAGCTATTTCTTTTCCTAACCTTGTTGGGGAAGCCGGTTGTCCATGTGTCCTGGCTAACATTGTAATATCAGCCCACTCAGATGATAATTCTTTCAACCGATCTATTACCTTGCCAATGAGAGGATAATAAATATTATAAATTACCTTCTTCATAGCAAGTGTAACAGCCGTATTATTAATATCCTGTGAGGTTAAGCCAAAATGGATGAACTCTGAAAACCCATTAATATTTAACTCTTCAAACCTCTTCCCTAAGAAAAT
>JAUWPX010000040.1 GCA_030611395.1 Bacteroidota bacterium
GCGTGGTATTTAACTTGTTTGCGATTGAAGGTTATTCACATAAGGAGATAAGTGCTTTGTTGGAAATATCTGAAGGGACATCAAAATCAAATTTATCCCGGGCCAGGGCAATATTACAGGAAAAATTGGCAAATTATAACAAAAATTTAAAGAATCAGGTTGGTTAATGGATTTTAGAGAGGAAAATATTGACAGATTATTCAGGGAAGGACTGAAGAATTTTGAGGTTGCACCACCTTCTGAAGTATGGGAAGGGGTAAAACAGGCCCGTACATATAAAAAGAAAGGAATTCTTCCAATCTTCAGGTACGCTGCAGCAGCTGTGGCGATGCTGTTGGTAGTGGGGTCTTTATATACAATAATCAATAAACACAAACCAGGTGAATTAGTTGCAGGGAATTTAAAGGATGAAATTAAGTCTGTAGAAACGGTTGCGCAGGAAAATACAGATGCTGAAAAACCGCTTATTGCTGAAACACAAATAAATATTGCTAAAGTAGAATCAGAAGATATTTCACCTGATAAAGTTTTTCAGACCCGTGAACCGGTCAATATCCGGGATGATGCAAATACACTTCTACTGGCAGAGAATTATTTTCTAATCGAATCAAAAAATCTTAGTCCTTTCGTGGATGGCAAATCAATAATCCTCAATTTGAAGGTTGCTTTCAGTGATAAAGGAAGCCCCTTATTTAATGATTTTGCGAATGAAGCCATCCATCCTGAGATTGAAAACAATGGTGGTTGGTCATTTGGAGCTAAATTTTCTCCTCTTTATTCTTCCAGGAATGTTACGATGAGTATGCCCGGTAATTTTAAAGAGATGTATGATAATGTGGAAGAAGGAGTAATTGCTTTTTCAGGCGGGTTCAATTTCAAATATAAACACGCTGATAGAATTAGTGTTCATGTCGGGTTGTTTTATTCAAGAATGGGGCAGAAGATTACTGACTTAATAGCTTTTGATGTTCCCCCTTATATTGCAAGTAAATTACCTGTGAAAGGGCCAAACAGAATAATGCTTAACAGTTCATTTGGTCCGGTAGTGGTACCTGAAACAAGTTTGTACGTTGAAGATATGACGGTTGCAAGGGTGGAAAACAGTTATTCCTCAGATTATTTTGATCCGGTAAAAGAAGGGTTGATAGGTTTTAATCCAGAAATAACACAGAGTTTTGAATATATTGAAATACCTTTACTTATAAGCTATAAAGTAATTGACAGGGTAATAGATTTTCAACTTCTCGGAGGTGTGAGTTCAAACATGCTTGTGGGTAATAATGTTTTTGCAGAATTTGATGGTCAAAGAATTAGTCTGGGGAAAACAGACGATATTAGTAAATTTAATTATAGCAGTGTTATCGGATTTGGTATTGAATACGGATTCTCAGATCAATTATCATTCAGTATTGAACCTACTTTTAAATACTACCTTAATTCGTTTTCGTCAGGAACCAGACTTCATGTTCATCCGTTTTCTGTTGGACTGTTTTCCGGCGTAAGTTATAAGTTCTAACTCTTCAAACCGGTACACAATTCTTTATCCTTTCCTTTCCCTGTTTAAGTAAAAAGAGGTACTTTTGTAAGTTTCGATATAATTGCATGATTAATATCGATATTGAGGGGAAAAGTATCATAACTTATTCTAATTAATTGAAAGTAAAAGATCAAACTTCAGGTATTATCGTTTTAGGTGCCCGCGAGCACAATCTAAAGAATATTGATGTTTTTATTCCAAGGAACAAACTAACTGTAATTACCGGACTCAGTGGCAGTGGTAAATCATCTCTGGCTTTCGATACAATTTATGCCGAAGGACAAAGGAGATATATGGAAACCCTTTCTGCTTATGCAAGGCAGTTTATAGGAGGTATGGAAAGACCTGAAGTAGATAAAATACAAGGCCTCAGTCCGGTGATCTCTATAGAACAAAAATCAACTAATAAAAATCCACGGTCAACCGTTGGTACTATTACCGAAATATATGATTTCTTAAGATTATTATATGCAAGGGCAGGACTTGCATATTCCTGGAAGACCGGTGAAAAAATGGTGAAGTATACCGATGAACAAATTATCACCTTAATGTCTGACAGGTATAAAGACAAAAATATAATGATCCTGGCACCTTTGGTGAAAGGCAGAAAAGGTCATTATAAAGAACTTTTTGAAGGGATAAGGAGAAAAGGGTTTCTTCATGTAAGGATAGATGGAGAGATTAAAGAACTGGTGCCGGGAATGAAGGTTGACAGGTACAAAATTCACAATATTGAAACAGTTATAGATAAGATCAAAGTTGAAAATACTTCGTCAGGGAGATTGAGAAAATCTATTCAAATTGCTCTTGAACAAGGGGATGGGATTTTAATGGTGCTTTTATCTGATGATGTACATTACTATAGCAGGCATCTTATGTGTCCGACAACCGGCATTTCCTATAATGAACCTGCTCCTCATACATTCTCATTTAATTCTCCACAAGGAGCCTGCCCGGTATGTAATGGTCTGGGAACTGTTCCTGAAGTGGATGTTAAGAAAATTATTCCCGACCGCTCAAAAAGTATTAGAAAAGGGGGCATTGAACCTATGGGAAAATACAGGAATATCCTTGTTTTCTGGCAATTGGAAGCTATTGCTGAAAAATATGGTTTTAATCTGGATACGCCCATTGCTAAAATTCCTAAAGAAGCACTTCATATTATCCTGTATGGCTCAGAGGAGCCGTTTAAGTTATCCAACACTCCCCTGGGAGTCTCGTCAAATTATTTCCTTAGCTTTGAAGGGGTTGTAAACTATATTGGGAGTTTATACCAGAATGGGAATAATTCAAAAAACAGGAAAAGATGGACTCATCAGTATATTAAACACTCAATTTGTACTGAATGTAAAGGGGCACGGCTTAAAAAGGAAGCAAGATATTTTAAAATATATGATAAAAACATTGCTGAGCTTTCAGGGATGGATATAAGGGCGTTGTCGCAGTGGATTGACAATGTTGAAAACCATCTTGCCGGAAGGCAGAAATTAATTGCCTCCGAAATTCTTAAAGAGATCAAAACAAGATTATTCTTTCTGCTCGATATTGGATTGGAATATCTTTCACTTGACAGAACAGCCAGAAGCCTTTCGGGAGGTGAAAGCCAGAGAATCAGACTGGCGACCCAAATTGGATCACAACTGGTTAATGTTCTTTATATACTTGATGAACCAAGTATCGGACTTCATCAGCGTGATAATCACAAACTTATCGAGGCACTAAAAAAACTCAGGGATTCCGGCAATTCAATTATTGTTGTTGAACATGACAGGGAAATGATAGTATCAGCAGATCATGTAATAGATATGGGACCTTTTGCCGGTCGACGCGGTGGTGAAGTTGTTGCAGAAGGATCACCCGAAGATATACTGAAGAAAAAAACACTTACTTCGGAATACCTTAAAAACACCAAAGAGATAAAAGTTCCATTAACCCGTCGTGAAGGTAAAGGTGTTTCTCTTAGGATAAATGGAGCGAGAGGGAATAACTTAAAGTCTATAACTGTGAATTTCCCGATAGGTAAATTTATTTGTGTTACAGGTGTTTCAGGGAGTGGTAAATCAAGCCTCGTAAATATGACCCTGCATCCTATTCTCGCAAAGCAGTTATACAGATCGGGAAAAGAATCCCTACCCTATGACCATCTCTATGGAGTTGAATATATTGACAAGGTTATTGAAGTAAATCAATCACCTCTTGGCAGAACACCCAGATCAAATCCTGCTACATATACAGGATTGTTTTCCCTTATAAGGAAATTATTTGAACAGACACCGGAAGCAAAAATAAGGGGATACAAATCCGGACGGTTTTCCTTTAATGTTAAGGGTGGCAGATGCGAAACATGCCAGGGAGCAGGAGTGATGAAAATTGAGATGAATTTCCTGCCGGATGTACATGTACGTTGTAAAGATTGTAATGCCAAAAGATATAACAGGGAAACGCTTGAGGTTAAGTATAAAGGTAAATCTATTAGTGATGTATTGGATATGTCTATAAATCAGGCAGTTGATTTTTTTGAAAATATTCCATCTATACGTCAGAAAATAAAAACTCTTCAGGATGTAGGTCTTGGTTATGTGAGGCTGGGACAACCATCAACCACTCTCTCGGGTGGAGAATCACAGAGAGTGAAATTAGCCACCGAGCTTTCGAAAAGAGATACCGGAAAAACACTATACATACTTGATGAACCTACAACGGGTCTCCATTTTGAAGATATCAGAGTATTACTTAAGGTACTGAACAGCCTTGTAGATAAGGGGAATACAATAATTGTAATTGAACATAATCTGGATGTGATCAAAATGGCCGACCATATAATTGATCTTGGTATTGGCGGGGGGCAAAGGGGAGGTAATGTAATTGCTGAAGGAACACCTGAAAAAATAGTCCGGATAAATAAAAGCTATACCGGACAATATTTGAAAGAAGTACTGAATTTGTAATTTTTATGGAAATTAATTTAGAAATATAACTAAAATATACTGGATTATGACATCAAGTAATGAGGAAAAAATAAAACATGCCTTTGAGCAAAAAGACTGGAATGAAATAAAGACAGCTGATTCATGGAAAGTATTCAAGATACTATCTGAATTTGTTGAGGGTTTTGAAAAAATGGCACGAATAGGTCCATGTGTTTCAATATTTGGTTCAGCAAGAACACAGCCTGATAATAAATACTTTAAACTTTCAGAAGATATAGCATTTAAACTTACACAAAGGGGCTATGGGGTGATTACAGGTGGGGGACCTGGGATTATGGAGGCAGCAAATATGGGAGCTAAGAAAGGGAAGGGCCGGTCGGTTGGTATTAATATTTCTCTACCTTTTGAACAGGAATCTAATTTATTTATTGATCCTGATAAGCTAATTACTTTCGATCACTTTTTTGTAAGGAAAGTAATGTTTATGAAGTATGCACAGGGTTTTATCGTTCTTCCCGGTGGATTTGGAACTTTTGACGAGCTTTTTGAAGCCATTACCCTTATCCAGACTGAAAAAATAGGGAAATTTCCAATTATTCTTGTTGGTTCATCGTATTGGGACGGTTTGATTAAATGGATCAAAGAAACTGTGATTGAACAGGAAAATAATGTTAGTCATAAAGACCTTGATCTTTTTCAGATTGCAGATGAAGCCACCGAAGTAGTGGATATGATAGATAAATTCTATTCAAAGTACATGCTGAGTCCAAACTTTTAACCCGTAACTCGTAACATCTTTAACCTTTATTGATCTGATCTTTTTTCCCTGTCCATTTCCCTTTTAGCATCTTTTTGTTTTATATCCTCTCTTTTATCATATTCCCTTTTTCCTTTTGCCAGTGCTATTTCAAGTTTTGTAAGTCCTCTTTCATTCAGGAAAAGCCTTGTTGCAATAATAGTATTCCCCGACTCTTTTGTATTCCTTTCTAATTTATTTAGCTCCTTACGGTTAAGAAGCAGTTTCCTGGTTCTCTTCGGATCGTGATTGTAAAAAGAACCAAATTTGTATTCAGAAATATGCAGTCCCGTGACAAATAATTCATGGTTGATAAAATGGCAATATGAATCCACCAGGCTGGCTTTGCCAAAACGGATCGATTTTATTTCGGTTCCGGTTAGAATAATACCGGCTGTATACTTCTCTATAAAGAAATAATCGAAAGAAGCCTTTTTGCTTTTTATGTTTATTAACTGACTCATATAGTTGCGCAAATATAAGAAAACAGTACCAAAAGCAGAAGAGGTAAAAAAGTATATTTGTAAATTTGTATAATTTTGAATAATGGCTGAAAAATATAATATGATAACGATCCTTGGTGCAACAGCATCTGGTAAAACGGCATTGGCTGCTAATGTAGCATACCGGATGAATGGTGAAATTATCAGTGCAGATTCAAGACAGGTTTACAGGAATATGGATATTGGAACAGGTAAAGACTATGGTGATTACATTATTGAAGGCAGGGAAGTTCCATGCCATCTTGTAGATATCTGCAATGCCGGGGAGAAGTATTCTGTGTACAGGTATCAGAAAGATTTCCTTACTGTATATAATGAAATTTCAGGTAGAAACAAACTATCGGTACTGTGTGGTGGTACCGGAATGTATATTGAAAGTGTTCTGAAAGGATACAGATTACTAAAGGTCCCTGTGAATAAAGACCTGAGAGATAATTTGGAAAGAAAAACCATGGATGAAATGAAAGATATCCTGGAAGGCTATGGAGATTTGCATAATATCACCGATATTTCACAAAGGAAAAGACTTGTAAGGGCTATTGAAATTGCAAAGTATTATTCTGACCATAATATTGAAGAAGAAGAGTTTCCGGAGATTAATTCTCTTGTTGCAGGTATAAAATTTGACAGGAATTCGAGGAGAGAAAGAATCACTGAACGCTTAAAAGACAGGTTAAAAAGTGGTATGATAGAAGAGGTTAAAAGCCTGCTTGAATCAGGTGTCTCTGCTGAAACATTGATCTATTACGGTCTTGAATACAAATTTATTACCCGGCACATACAGGGGGAGTTAAGTTATGATGAAATGTTCAGTCAGCTTGAAACATCAATTCACAGGTTTGCAAAAAGGCAAATGACCTGGTTTAGACGAATGGAAAAAAATGGAATTGAAATCAAATGGCTGGATGGATATTTGCCTTTAGAAAAAAAGGTTGAAAAAATAATGGAATGGTATTACGGATAACCTGTTTTGTTCACCTCATTACCTCATCACCTCATCACAATTTCACTTAAGATACTTATCCAGCCATCCAAAAAATTCACGTTGCCAAAGAATACTATTCTGGGGTTTTTGTACAAAATGTGTTTCTTCGGGGAAGAAGAGCAGTTTACTTGGAACTCCCCTTAGTTGAGCTGCATTAAATGCCTGCATACTTTCTGTATATGGAATCCTGAAATCATTGCCTCCGGTTATGATCATAATTGGTGTATCCCAGTTTTGAATAAATTTATGTGGGGAGGTAGCGTATGATTTCTGCGCAACACTATTTGATTTATCCCAGTATGAACCACCCATATCATGATGAACAAAAAATGTTTCTTCTGTTGCAGCATACATACTTTCAAAATTGTATATACCACAGTGCGAAATAAATGCTTTAAACCTTTTATCATGATTGCCGGCAAGCCAGAATACAGAGAACCCTCCATAACTTGCTCCAACAGCGCCAAGACGGTTTTCATCTATAAATGGTTCTTCTTTCAGTTTATCAATCGCACTAAGATAATCCTTCATATTCTGTCCTCCGTAGTCGCCTGATATTTGTTCGTTCCATTCAGTGCCGAATGTGGGTAATCCACGTCTGTTGGGAGCAACGATAATATAATCATTAGCTACCATTATTTGGAAGTTCCAGCGGTATGAAAAAGACTGACTGACAGCGCTTTGCGGACCGCCCTGGCAATAGAGAAGGGCAGGGTATTTTTTTTCAGGATCAAATTCAGGTGGGTAAATTACCCAGACAAGCATATCTTTTCCATCTGTTGTTTGTATCCATTTTTCTTCTACTTCTCCCATCCTAATTTTATCGTAAATATTCCGGTTTGTAAAAGTAAGTTGCTGTTCGCTTCCTGTTTCTTTATCAACCCGGAATATTTCCGTAGCCATGGACATTGACATCTTTTCACCAATAATGCTATTTCCGGCAAGACTGAAAGAATTGTAATTATGAATACCTTCAGTTATTTGTTTTATCTGCCCTGTTTTGAGTTCGAGTTGATAAATTTGATAAGTTGCTTTAATTCCACTGATAAAGTAGATTATATCTCCTTCATCACTCCAGCATAGATTTGAAACATTCTGGTCAAAATTTTCAGTCAGATATTTCTTGTTGCTTGTTACCAAATCATAAACAAACAATCTATCTTTATCAGCTTCATATCCCGGAGTTTCCATACTTTGAAAAGCAATTTTTTTACCGTCAGGAGAAAAGACAGGATATTTATCATAACCGGGCATTCCTTCTGTAATATTTTCAGTTTCCCCGGTTTCGAGATTGTATAGATAAATGTCTGAATTTGTGCTGATTGCATAGTCTGTACCGCTTAGCTTTTTGCATGTGTAGGCAATTATTTTTCCATCAGGGCTCCATGTTATTTCACTTAAGTCGAAATATGGCGAAAGAGGAGAATCAAAACATTCTCCTTTCATAATGTCTTTTCCTTCTGTAATCGCGTTATCTGAATAGTCAGAAACAAAAATGTGGCTATAACTATAATCATGCCACATGTTCCAATGCCGGTACATCTGATCGTCGATGATCCTTGCATTAACAAGTGGCAGGTCAACATATGTATCCTGGGCTGTTTTATCAATCTTTACATCTTTTGTGAATAGTAGTTTTTTCCCATCAGGTGAATATTCGAAATCATTAATTCCATCATCAATATAGGTTACCTGGGTTAAATTGGTTCCATCAGTATCTGTTTCCCATAGTTGTGTTGTACCGCTTTCCCCGGAAATGAATCCTATTTTTGATCCGTCAGGATACCACCGGATATTGTATTCACTCCCCTGTATATCTGTTATTTGTTTTACTTCACCACCTTCAACAGGCACACTATAGATCGACCGGTCACTTTCATTGGTTTTGGCATCATAGCGTGTAACGCCAAAAACTACTGTTTTTCCGTCAGGAGAAACAGCAGCACCACCCAGACGGCCAAATTTCCACAGAATTTCGGGGGTTATTCGTCCGTTATTTATTTCTTCCTCAGTAAGTTGATTAGAGAAATCGGCTTT
>JAUWPX010000149.1 GCA_030611395.1 Bacteroidota bacterium
CTTAACGATCTGCCGTTTTAATTGTGTTGCTGAGATGCATAACTGACATTTTTCTCAAAAATAAACTTTATCGGATCCACCAGGCGTTTAAGTAATCTTCGTTTCTCGGTAATGATCTCTGCTGTCCCCTGCATCTCCTGAGAAAATTCGAGTTCAATTCCATAGAATGTTCTTAATCCATCCACCAAGCTAACTTCAACAGTATACCTGTTTTCAGCAGGAACAAGAGATATACTATTCACAACTCCTTCTACCATTCCATACTCCAGGTGAGGATAATTATCAAATTTAATATTAACCTTCTGTCCCTGTTTAACTTTCCCTGATCGTTTCATATCCAGCGTGATTTTTCCAATAATCTCTCCGGTATCTTCAGGGATAATTGTCAACACCCTTTCGCCTTCTGTAACATTCTGATTTTTAGCCCAATATTTAGTAAAACTCACTTTGCCTGTCGAAGAGGACCTGAGGATAAACCGGTGGTCCCATGTTGATATTGAAGCTGTAAGATTCTCAAAAGACTCAATTAACTGTAATTCCAGTTCCTTCTTCTTATCGGTATATTGTTGTTCTATATCAAGAATCTCCTGTTCCAGTTTTGATATCTCAATAGTTGTTGTAGAAAGATTAATCCTTGCCTGTTCAAATTCATGTTTTTTCTGCAAAAGCTTTCCTTCAGCCAGGTCAAATTCTGCATCGGGGATTACTTGTCTGGCAAAAAGTAAAGAATCTCTGGAAAATTGCCGGGATGCCAATTGCAACTCCCGTTTCAGAAAATTTCGTTGCCTGTATAACCTGTTATAATATACATGATACTTTTCCAGCTCTTCATTTTGTGATTCAATTTTTCTCTGATAATACTTCAAACCAATAAAATAATGGTAATCGGAATAAAAATTCAGAAACTTTGCATATGAAGTCTGGATAATTCCAAGGTCGGGGTTTGATTGGAATTCAATAATCCCGTGATCAGAAAAATCAAGAATCGTATTACGATTATTTTCCAGTTTTTCCTTAAGCTGAAAAACCTGTTCGAAATCTGCAGGATTATCAATAACAGCCAATGTCTGTCCCCGTTCAACAATCTGTGTATCACTTACAAATAATGCAACAATTCTTCCGTTTGCTTTCGCTACAACAGGAGAAGGAGGATTTTCCGTTGTAACCATAACAGGAGACCTGACTATATCAGGATACTGATAAAACCAGCTTCCTGTAAGAATCCCCAGTACAATAACGGTAATAAGAGTTATCCCCCAACGAACAATCCATACAGGTACATGTCCAAGTATCTCCTGAACATTATTTGATCTTATTTCAACATGTGTTTCCTTATTTTTCCCCGCTGTATCCATTAATTAAGTTTTTTTAACTTACTATACTATTAACCTTAGGTTGGCAACTTTTCATAAAACTAATTCCCTAGCTCAAGCTGATTTTTAACCAGTTGAAAATATGCGCCTTTTGCACGAGTTAGTTCTTCATGTGTTCCCTGCTCAACAATTTGTCCCTTATCAAGAACAACTATCCGGGAGGCATTTTTTACAGTACTGAGCCTGTGCGCAACCACCACTACTGTTTTACCTTTATAGAATTGTTCAAGATTGTCCATAATAACCTTCTCATTATTAGCATCAAGGGCGTTTGTTGCTTCGTCAAAGAACAGGTATTCAGGACTTTTATATACTGATCTGGCAATAAGCATTCTTTGTTTTTGTCCCTGGCTTAACACATACCCGTTTGTACCAATCTTCGTGTTGAATCCAAGTGGTAAAGATTCAATCAAGTCGTAAATATTAGCCACCCTTGCTGCCTCAACCAATTTTTCTTTATCGATAACATCCACACCCATGACGATATTATTTGCAATAGTATCAGAAAAAATAAACCCATCCTGCATCACCACTCCACAATGATCTCTCCATACTTTGATGCTAAAATTGTTGAGGTTTATATTACCAATTTTTATTTCACCTTTTTTCGGTTTATAAAATCCAAGTAATAATTTAATCAAAGTAGTTTTGCCACTGCCACTAACCCCTACAATTGCTGTTACTTTTGATTCCTGTATGAACAATTCCACATCTTTCAAAACAAAAGGCGAATGCGGACCTTCATATTGGAACGACATCTTTTGTATTTTAATATTTTTATCCTTAGGTAAAACAGTTGTTTTCCCCTCCTCAACTGTTTCCTCATCTTTACTAAGATGTACTTCCCCCAACCTCTCCATGCTTATTTTCGCATCCTGAGCGCTGTGGAAAAACCCAATCATCTGATCAAGGGGTGAGTTTAGTTGTCCAAGAATATACTGTACGGCAAGCATCATACCCAGGGTCATGTCTCCCGAGATTACGGCGGTAGCAGTTAGTATTGTAATAATAATATTCTTTGTCTCGTTAATAAAAGTAGCCCCGGCTCTTTGATACTGATTTAGAGCAAGTGACCGTACATTTACCTGAAACAACTTTGCCTGAATATCTTCCCATTCCCACCTTTTTTGCTTTTCAATATTATTAAGTTTTATTTCCTGCATCCCGGTGATCAACTGTATAAGACTACTCTGATTTTCAGATAATTCTCTGAAACGTCTGAAATCAAGTTCCCGTCTTTTTCTCATAAACAGGTAAACCCATAAGATATAAATAGCACTGCCAAGAAGAAATATCCATAAAATCTTTATGCTATAGATAGCAAGAACGATCCCGAATATTACAAGACTAAAAAAGGAAAACAGAATATTTAGTGTTGATGAAGCAAGAAATAATTCGATCCTTCTGTGATCACCAATCCGCTGCAACAAATCACCAATGATCTTTGAATCAAAAAAGGCAATTGGCAGTTTCATTAGTTTAACTAAAAAATCCGAGATCAGTGAAATATTTACTCTTGTTCCCAAATGCAGCAGTATCCATCCCCTGATAAAATCAACCGACATACGGCTAATAAACAAAACAAGCTGAGCAATAAGCACAAGGTATATAAACCCGATATCCTGGTTATTAATACCAAAGTCAACTACCTGCTGAGTGAGAAAGGGAAATAAAAGCTGAACAATACTTCCAAGAAGCAAACCCACCAAAAGCTGAACAACAAATTTCCTGTAACCTCTCAGGTAAGAAAAAAGGAATTTAAAACTTCCCTTATTTAGTTTCTCGTCTGATTGTTTAAAAAAATCCGGAGTTGGTTCAATCAGTAAACACAAACCCTGACCTTCACCATCTTTCTCCGTACTTACCCATCCTTTTAAAAATTCCTCCACTGAAAAAGTTACTTTTCCAAAAGCAGGATTTGCAACAAAAACTTTGCCTTTCTTAATTTTATAGACAACAATAAAATGTTCCTGTTTCCAATGTACAATACAGGGTAATGGCGCCTTTTTTAACCGCTCAAAGCCTATTTTAACCCCCATGCTACGCATACCAATCGACTCAGCAGCATCACTTATACCAAGGAGTGACACTCCTCTTTTAGTAATATAACTTCGTTCCCTGAGAGTTTGAAGAGTAAAATTCTTCCCGTAAAATTTAGTGATCATACGCAAACACGCCGGACCACAGTCCATTGCATCAAGCTGCTTGTAAAAAGGAAATGAGTGCCGCATTATTAAATGACCAATTATAATAAGCTTAAATATTGTAGTATTTTACACCGGTTAGTGAATACTGCTCCTTATGCAAAGTAAACATTATTTTTGAATATTGAGCAAACATAACCATTCCAACAAATTACTAACCGGGAATAATAGGAAAAAAACCACACGCACGAGATTGCACGAATGGTTAATTTCAGGTTTAGGAAATTATATCTTAGACTATTCTATGATAAAAGCCATTTCACCACAAGCAGCTTTTGACCGGAAAATAATCATTTATCAAATAAAAATTATTCACAAACTTTTCAAATAGCAATATTTCCCTTAGAGAATAAGTAGTTGTTCTTATTGTCCTTTAAAAAAAAAGATTCACTCTTCACCTTAACCCTTCTCATTGGGAGTGTAAAATAAAAAAGACTGCCACGCGTTGGATTGGGCTTAAAACCAATGTCACCACCCATCAGTTTAACCACCTCTTTGGCAATTGCCAGTCCTATTCCAACACCTGACTTCTGATTTTCCGAATCATTATTTTCTTTTTGGAAGGAATTGAAAATTACATTTTGCATATCCTCTGAAACTCCCTTACCTGAATCCTGAACAAAGAAATATAGTTGATTTTGTCCATTTAATTTATATCCGAATTCAACTACCCCTTTATCAGTGAATTTCAACCCATTGTCTATCAGAATTGATAAAACCTGCTTTAATCTAAGAGTATCTGTTTCTACAACCAGGTCATTTTCCTCCACCGATTTGCTCATAAGCAGGGCAACGCTGTGTTTTTCAAGAATATGCTTTTCCCTGTTAAAATTTGCATAAAGCTCATTGAACAATGCATTCACCGAACAAGCTGCCATATTGAGTTGCATCTGACCTGATTCAAGCATAGACAAATCAATCATATTTTCAACAAGATTCAACAAGTCGTCACTACTGCTGTTAATATATTCAAGGTATAACTCTTTCTGGTCGGCCGTAAGATTATTTTTTGCTAAAATATTGGAAAACCCTATGATTGAGTTCATTGGAGTCCGGAATTCATGTCCAATCTTTGAAAGAAATATATTTCTGATATTCCGGAGTTCTTTATCTTTACTTTTAAGCTGCATCTCCAGTTCGGCTATCCGCTTAAGCAGTCCCTCATTTGGTATGTTGTTTTCATTCATACTGATCCTGATATTATTATCTATACTCACCTGTTTTTACTATGAAAAAATGCCCGAAATTGAAAAGGATTTCCTTTTTAGTAACCAAGCTTTTTAAGAACATCCTC
>JAUWPX010000018.1 GCA_030611395.1 Bacteroidota bacterium
ACATTCCCTTTCAGATCAAATATTTCAATATAAACCAGATAAATGCCAATCGGTGCTTTTTGGTCCATATTATCAAGACCATCCCATGAAACTAATCCTTTAACAGATAACAGTTCATTTCTGATAAGGTGCCTGACAATCCTGCCTTTTGCATCAAATACATATATAGAAACAACATGTCCCGGGTCTTTAAAAGCAAAATGTATCTGAACAATGTCATCTACTCCGTCATTATCCGGCGAAAAAACTTCAGGTTCAAGCCATACTTCTTTTTCAGATTCATTATACTCAGAATACTGTGAATTCAAATATCCCGGTGTGCCAAAACCGGCATTTTCTGCAGCAGAATGCCAGTTTGATTCCCGGTCAGTCGGGTTATCAAAATTTATTCTTTCCAGAGAAATACCTTCAACTGAACTCAACAGCGGGAAGTGCATATCCTCATTATAAACAAATTCATCCAGCACCTGCTGCCTCTTGTCTGTAAGGATAACTTTCCCTTCTTCGTTACTAAAAGAAGGCATATCGGATATCTGTAATAACGCCCCCGGATCGGTAAAAAAATATTGCTCCTGAAGCTTCGGAATATCAACTGTAACAGCAAGATATTCAGACGAAAACAATAATGCAGGTTCTTCCGAAAACGGATATATGGATTTTAATTTATTTGTTATATTATCCCTTGTTGCCAGGTTAAGCAATTTCAGATCAATAATTTTCTCTGATCTGTTATATACCTCAACAAAATCAACTCCATCAAGTAACGGATTAAACAATATTTCATTAATTATTATATCAAGGCTATCCGGATTTTCAGGCAATCCGAAACTTATCCTATTGAAATTATCTGAGGAATTTCCGGCGCAATCAAATAAACCACTGCTTAATTCCAAAGTATAAATGATTTTGGGCAGGAAAGGTTTGCTGAAAAAAAGAAGTACATCGGAATAATGAGGTGCCACTAACTGAACCGAATCAGGATTTCCGAAACCAAAATCTACTAAATAATTCCCGTTTATCAATGCCGATATGCTATCGCACGACTCGGTAAAGAATACCATTAACCGGTTGTTTTCTTCAATTACAGCTTTCTTTATTCCTGGTGGAGTAAAATCCGGATTTTCTCCAAGAATCGAATTTGCTCTCGCGGGTGTGCCCCCCATATTATCTGCAGATGCTTTCCAATTTGCTATCCCACCACATGGATTAGACGGGTCTATCTGCTCCAGCGACCATCCCCCTTCCGATTTATAATCATCCTTATACCACTTATCACTATATGTAACACTTGAAATAATATGATTTTCTTTATTCTTCAGGATTAAAGTTTTTCCTGAATTTGTAAGAACAGGGAAACCGGCAATTCCCAAAACTTTCCCGAAAGGAGTCAAATACTCAACGTTTTCTTCAGAACACAAAATAAGATAGCTGTCCGGCATTATGGTAACATCAGAGAGGGATTTTCCATTTGTGCCGGCAATAAACATCCAATTATTCAAATTAGCCGGATAAGCTGAAACATTGTATAACTCAACATATTCCACTGATGGTAATTCAATTGCCGGGTCAGGATCGGCCATTATTTCATTTATCACAATATCAAATGCTTTTGTAAAATACCAGACAAATGAATTAGAATAATCTTTTATAATATTCCCCGACAAATCAGCAATTCCGGTAATATTTATATTATATACAGTTTCTTCGGTAAAGGGACTCCCGAATTCCAGAATTACCTCTTTCGAAGAAACCGGAATAACACACTCAGGATATCCGATTCCATGATCAATCAGGTAGTTTATTGTATCAAGTACTGAATCTATAATAACAGGCTCATTAAACCGGATATATAGCGCCTGTGATGAGTGAACAGATAATGAATCTATCTCCGGTGGAATAGTATCAATTATAAACCTGCCCTGTATAGAAATATCATCTATCCATAATTTCCTGTCCTGTGATGATGAATATTCATAATAAATTCCAAAATGCCTGCATGGCATTAACCATGAATCCATCGTTGATCCAATTGAAATTTGATTATTGAAGTTATCTGAAGTATCAATTTTTATCTCCCATAATCCTGATAGAGTTCTGGTTACTTCAAAAATAATGATACCTGATGTACTAACATTTTCCTCGTAATTAAATCCTGTTTCAAGGAGAACCGAAGCATCTCCATCAACAATTTTCCACAGACCTACGTGATCAGACGAGCCGGTATAATTTACACCCATAACCAGACCGTTTAAATCACCACCGGGATACATTTCTGTTGCATCTTTATCAGACATCAGGAAAAAGCTCCAGTTATTGGCACCTGATGGAGGATATTCATGCCTGACAACAAAGTTCCAGGTTACAAGTCCCGAATCGGGTTTAAGGTTATGGAGAGAATAGGAGATCCTGTCTTTTCCGCTTGATAGGTTATCGTATGCATGATGTAAAGAGAAATTTCCAAACAGCGGAGAACTCCCGGATATTTCCCATCGAAAATCTTCATTCTGAGTCCAACCGGTTAATAATGAGTCTTCAAAATTCAAAAAAACCTGTGAATTTACAGTCCCCTGTATAAAAAACAATAACAAACTAAAAAGAATCCATCTATAATAAACCGGAATTCTGGCTAAAATCATTTATTTTTAAGGCTTCGTTGGTTAACTATTTAAAGATAGTAATTTTTTTAAAAAAATAAAACTTATTATGAAAGTATGTATTATAGGAGCAACGGGACTTGTTGGCAGGACAATGATAAAGCTATTAGAGGAAAGAAAAATTCCTGTTAATCAACTGATCCCGGCAGCTTCTGAAAGATCTGCAGGAAAAACCATTACTTTTCGTAATAACGAAATTAAGGTAGCGGGCATTAGTGAGGGACTGGCTGCCAAACCAGATCTTGTTTTATTTTCTGCCGGTGGAAAAATTTCCAAAAAATTTGCTCCGGCTTTTGCACAATACGGTAAGGTTATCGATAATTCTTCAGCATGGAGGATGGATCCTGAAATAAAGCTGATTGTTCCGGAAGTAAATGCCGGAGTTTTAAATAATAACGACAGGATAATTGCTAATCCTAATTGTTCGACCATCCAACTGGTTATGGTTCTTGCACCATTGCATAAAAAATATTTCATAAACAGGATTGTTATATCAACTTATCAGTCGGTAAGCGGAAGCGGTGCCACAGCTATTAATCAAATGGAAAGCGAAAGGAAAAATATTACACCAAATATGTTTTATCCGCACCCTATTGATCTGAATTGTCTTCCTCACTGCGGAAATTTCACAGACACCGGTTATACAACAGAAGAGGTAAAACTTATAGATGAAACCCGGAAGATCCTGAACGATCAGGCTTTGAATATCACAGCAACCGCGGTACGTATCCCTGTACTGGGGGGACATTCGGAATCGGTAAATATAGAATTTTCTAAAAACTTTGAATTACATGACATAATAAATCTCCTGAATAATTCGGCCGGGATAAAAGTGACCGATGATCCTAAAAACAATATTTATCCAATGCCTGTAAATTCAGCAAACAGGGATGAGGTTTTTGTTGGCAGGATCAGAAGAGACCAGTCGCGAAAGAATTGTCTGAATCTTTGGATCGTTTCGGATAATATCAGAAAAGGAGCTGCAACCAATGCAGTACAGATTGCTGAATATATGCTGAGTCAAAGCTTGATTTAATATAAAAAATCATTATACGGATATCGTTTTCTATGTATTTCTTTCACCATTTTATAAAGAACTTCCTTAAGCTCAGGGATATTTGTTTTTTTCACAGCAGAAATAAATACGCAGGAAGCATTTTTTCTTGCCATCCATGTTCTTTTCAGTTCATCAAGTGTCAGATTTTCTTTTGTTGAAGGAGTAAGATCATCTTCATCTTTTTGAATAAATGAATACGCATCAATCTTATTAAAAACGACAATTGAAGATTTGCCATGAATTTTCAAATCATTCAATGTTTGATTCACTACAATAACCTGTTCCTCAAAATTGGGATGAGAAATATCCACCAGATGAATCAGGATATCTGCTTCACGCACCTCATCTAAAGTTGATTTGAACGATTCAACCAGATGGTGAGGCAATTTACGTATAAATCCAACTGTATCAGCCAGAAGGAAAGGCAAGTTTCCAATAGTAATTTTCCTTACGGTAGTATCCAGGGTTGCAAACAATTTATTTTCAGCAAACAGTTCCGATTTACAAAGGAGATTCATCAATGTTGATTTTCCTGAATTCGTATATCCCACCAAAACAACTCTAACCAGCTTATCCCTGTTCTTTCGCTGAGTTGCCATTTGTTTATCAATTTTTTTCAGTTGCTTTTCCAGTCGTGATATTTTATCCCGTATAATTCTTCTATCGGTTTCAATCTCAGTTTCTCCCGGTCCACGCAGACCAATTCCTCCTTTTTGCCTTTCAAGATGAGTCCACAATCCGGTAAGACGTGGTAAAAGATATTGATATTGTGCAAGTTCTACCTGTGTTTTGGCATATGCTGTTTTCGCCCTTGTTGCAAAAATATCCAGTATTAGATTTGTGCGGTCGAGCACACGGCATTTTAGGTCACGTTCAATGTTCCTTACCTGACCTGGGGAGAGATCATCATCAAATATAGCTATATCTACCTCATTATCTTTAACGTACATTACAAGTTCTGCCAGCTTGCCTGAGCCAATAAAAGTCTTTGAATTAGGCTTATCCAGTTTTTGAGTAAATCTGCCAACTGGTTCTGCGCCTGCAGTACTTACCAGCAATTCAAGTTCTGTAAGGTAATCATCAACTTCAGATTCACTCTGATCCTGTTTTATTACTCCTACCAGTACTGCCTTTTCTGCTTCTTCCTTTGTTATAATCAATTTTCCCATTCGCAAAAAAATCCTTTCCCTGTATTTATGGGTAATATTACTATTTCTATCCCGATACGCTATCGCTATCGGGATTAATTCGACTTACAAGTTTCAGTTCACTACGTTCCCAAAACTTGAGTCTCATTAATATATATACCGTCTGTTTCTTCGCAGGATATCTCTAATAGCCAATTTCAGGGTTTCGCTGCATTGCATTATCATTGAAACATCATCGGGGAAAGGCACCGAATCTATTCCGATCAGTTTCCTGGTATCTGACGAGAGAGCTCCCAGGTCACCAATAGCTCTTGCTGAGAGATGCTCAAAATATGTTTCTGCACCAATAGGATCTTTCTTAAGAAGTTTTTCGGGGTTAGTCTGAATAATCTCCACATCTCCTGCAATATTTACACTTTTTTGCTGGATCGTTTCAATAACTGTACATTGAAGAGTTTTATATTTAGTAATTTTTATATCATTCCCTGCAGTATCTTTCATAACATTTCCATTTGGATCAAGTGCATAATCAAAACCATCTTCAACCTTCTTTTTTTCAAGAATATCTTTTTCTTTTATTGACTCAGGGGAAACATTTATAATCTTTAAACTTATATATACCAGAAAATCATAATTAATATCATCATTCAAGTGACGTATATGGTATTCAACCCATTCACTATTAAGTGCGGCATGATTAATTGCAAGAAGGTCTTTCTTAAACTCTTCACTAAGTTTCAGATGTGTTTTGTTTTCAATTGTTACCAGCACCCTGCTCATTCCCAAATAATGTGATTCATTTAGCAATTGATCAATATTTTGATAATCACCCCAGTATTCTTTTACTTTTCTAAAATCGTAATATGCTTCACGGTAGCTTTCTTTATTGTTATTTCCCATTAATTTCTGACCGTGGGCAAAGAAAAATTCAGCTGCTTTGTGCTTTGCCTCAACAATCTCTCTATCGTAGTCAAAATATTCATAATCGATTGTTCTGCGTGGAGTTCTTAACGGAAGAACTGTCCTTACAAGCGTCTGCCTGTTTTTTAGTCGAAGATAATGGTTAAGAATTTTATCCCATGTATTCGGATTACTTTCCAATTTAAGATATTTTACCCTGCTCAGATCTTGTTCATTAGCAATATTATATGCTTTATCCAGGATTAGAATTTCATCTTTATCGTCCTGTTTCTTCATTAATTTCTTTACAGATTTTTCAATAGCAGCATCATAATTACCTTTTTGCAATTGTTTTTTTGAAGAAACACAAGAGTTTAATACAAAGATAATTGCCAGGAGATACGTGATTTTTTTCATTTCTTATCAGTGTTAATATTTCGTTTGTGTCAATAAAGTAAGGAAACTGAATGTTTTATTACACAAATATATAAATAAGTCCATAAAAAAAAACCCTGATTAACAGATCAGGGTTTTAAAATATTCTAATTTAGACAATTACTGCAGTACAAATTTGATTGGGAAGGTAAATGCCACTCGCACAGGTTTCCCTCTTTGTTTTCCAGCGGTCCATTTCGGAGAAGTTTTCACTACCCTGATAGCTTCTTTATCAAGAGCAGGATCGACACCCCTCATAATCGTAACTTTATTAACCAGACCTGTAGGTTCAACTACAAACTGGACATATACTGTGCCGCTTATCCCGTTTTCAGCTGCTATTTCAGGATATTGAAGGTTTTTTATAACCCAGTTCCTAAAACCAAGAAGACCTTGCCCTTTGAAGCTTGGCATATCCTCAACGATATAAAAAATTTCAGCTTCTTCTTGTTCTTCATCAGACACATCGAAATCAAGTATTTGAACTTCATCATCCTGGTCGGATTCCAGATCATCAAGTATCAGTTCATTTTCAATCATAACATCATTTTCAACAATATTCAACACCTCCGTTACTTTAGGTGGCTTAGGCAGAGTCTTAGGTTCAGGTTTTTCCTGACGTGTTATAGGAATAATCTCCTCATCAATTACATCTCCCTCTCCTATATCAAATTGGTTTTTACTCAATCCGGAGCTTGTCCATTCAAAACCAATTAAAATCAGTGAAAGGGTGATTACCATTCCCAATTGGAAAAAGACCCCTTTTCTTTTCTCAAGATTAACTTTGTCATTTTTTTTAAGTTCCATCGTTATTGATTTTTTTTTAAGGCTTTAAATTTAAGGATTTATCCTAATAAAATCAAAAAGTATTTAAAAAAAGATCGTAAATGTTAATTTTTCTTTCTTTAATCTGATTTACAGCAATAAACTTTCATATAAATACAGCACAATAATCACGCCAAACTAACTGTCAAATATGCTGTTTTTCTTGCCTTTAATGATATTCATGACAGGTAGCAGGGTATTATTTATAGAATTTTTTTATTTTTGCTCCTCGAAAATCATACGAAATTGAAAATTTCCTGATTTTCGGAACTTGAGCCTTATTAAAGGGGCATTAGCTCAGTTGGCTAGAGCGTTTGACTGGCAGTCAAGAGGTCATCGGTTCGATTCCGATATGCTCCACCTTCGCTCGCCGAAGCGAGCTTCGGTGGACGCAGTCCACTGAAGATTGCGAAGGTGAGATTCGCATCTTGTATGCTATAAGAATGGATGATTATTTACTTGCTGTCTTCTTCTAATTTCTTGAAATACATAGCAAACGAGCGATAGAGGAAATGTGTCCATTTTCCAAACGGAACAATTAACAGAGCCCATTGAGCAATAACAATTAAATGCACCATGTATAACCATAAATTATTACTGAGCAGGTCAGTGTCAATGAAAACACGAACTAAAAATGCAGTAAATGCCATCAGAAACAGCCAGATAACAAATAACCAGTCACTTGGGTGAGAAAATTTATTTATCTCTTTACTCTTTCTGATACGTGAGAGTATAAAATCAAACGTGAAAACAAATATCATCCCGCCTGCAATGTATCCTAACCATATAATAAAAGTATTTTCGGTTGAAAACCAATTGAGAAAAACCGTAGTAAACAGCAATAATAAATAACCAAATACTATTACTAAATGTTCCAACCATCGAAATATGTTGTTTTCACATTTTAAGGAATTTTTTTGCGTAAACATATGTAACAAAAAGTCCCACGTTCCCTTGATGTATGAGATAAGAGGCACTTTTGTTTTTTCTTTTAGTATTGTAAACCAAAACATACGGATAATATTTGGAACAAGTATCAGTGAAAAAACCGAAATAATTGCGATCAGTTCAAAATGATGACCAAAATCCATTATTGCCTCAATATTGAAATGTTTAGCAAAACCAATACCAATAATTGCAATAGCTACCAAAACAAAACCAATGATCAATGCCGGTATAGAAGAATATAAAAGGCCCGAAAGTCCGGTCCAGTCATATTTTGCAGTGAGCCATCTTCTAAGTGTCATCATTAATTCACCGGGATTTGCTTCACGTGGGCAAGTTTCACTACATTCACCGCAATAATAGCATAACCATGGATCCAAAGATGCTTCTATTCTTGTATCCAATCCTAATACACTTGCCCTGAGCATCCTTCTGGGAAAAGAATGGTCCTCTTCAGAGAGAGGGCATATAGCAGTGCAGTTGCCACAATTGTAACAAGCATTAATATCCACAGCACCATATTTCTTTAGCTTAACAGCAAAATCAGGATTTATTTTCAACATCTTTTAATTATTTTTTAGGTAATTCATAAGAATAATACTCATCATCTTCATCCAACTCACCAACAGCAATATCACCAAACTTTCGCAATGACATAACATAATAAGTCACTACATCTGTTGGTAACTTCATTTCTTCAACCAATTGTGGTATGTTTTTAGGACCTTCTTTGAGAGAAGCTTTTATTGCTTTCCTTATTCTAACGAACTTCTTTGATTTCTCTTTCACTTCATCAGGAACTGTCCTTTTCTCTTTCATTAAAGTTACAGTAAGTTGCTTTTTCTTTTCTTCTGTCATGTTTTTATACCTCCTTAATTAATCCGTCTATCATAGATTCTATTTCATTATTGGTATAGCCGATAATATCTATAGCATCTGTCGGGCAGACCGGTGCGCACATACCACAACCCTTGCAGGTGGATTCATTCACAAATGCGATTGTTTTCCCCTTCTGTCCATCCGGTGAATATTCTGTTTTAGTAATGCTGTCAAACGGACATATCTCAGCACATTTATCGCACCATTCGCATGCTTCAGGATCGATACGAATTATGGTTGGTTCCAATTCAATTTCTCCCTTGTTGATCAGCGAGTTAGATTTTGCTGCTGCAGAAAGAGAAGAAGTTATAGACTCTGTAATGTTTTTTGGTCCCTGGCAGGTACCACAGATATACATGCCGTCAATAACTGTTTCTACCGGTCTTAATTTGGGATGTACTTCATTAAAGAATTTATCAGTACCAACAGGCGTTTTAAGAATACCGGCAACAGTACCACTGTCTTTTCTCGGAACCATTCCTGTAACAAGAACAACCAGGTCGGGTTCTATTGCAATTTCTTCATTATTTGTTAGTATATCCCTGAATTTTACCTGTAACTTTCCGTTCGCGGTTTCTACTACAGGCGATTCATCTTCATTAAACCTGAAAAAGATATCTCCCTGACGTGAAACTTCATCAAACAACAATTCATATTTCCCATATGTCCTCATGTCACGGTATAAATGGAATCCTTTTACCGAATCAAATTTTTTCCTGCATAACAGAGCAGCATGAATAGCAGCAGTACAGCAGTATCGTGAGCAATATTTATTTTCTCCCTCTTTTTGCCGGCTGCCAACACAGTAGACATATACAATATTTTTTATCTCCCTGTTGTTATATTCCAGCTTCCCGTTACTTAATTCAATGAGCCTTTTTAGTTGCTGCAAAGTAATTACATTTTCAGCTTTTTTATATCCGTATTCACCATCTTCAGGCTCGTATGGATCAAAACCCGTAGATAGAATGACCGTTCCGGTATTTATATTAAGAGTTTCGGTTTTCTGTTCCAGATCAATACAATCTTTATATTTCTCAAGGAATTTCTGATCCGGATTAAAAGCATCTTTTTCTATAGCGGGCATTTCGGGTTTGCAATTCTCATATGCCTTATAAATTGCCTTCTTTTGTGTAAGTCCGAAATTATATTCGTCCGGCATTTCGGTTTTACATTCAGAAATAGCTTCTTTCAGTTTGTCCATATCACAATCCGGAACAATATATCTGGGATGGATTTTTATTTGTGCTTTATAATCACCAACACTTCCTGATACACTACCCAGTTCGGCACCTGTGAAAAGCTTTATTTTATCTCTCTTCTTAATTTCATCATACAATTTACTAATAACTTCTTCACCTTTTTCATTTGTCGAAAATAATTCTCCCATTTGTGCAACTCTTCCTCCAACAAAATGGCTTTTCTCAATCAGATATACATGTGTTCCCATGTCGGCAAGGCTAATTGCAGATCTCATTCCGGCTACACCGGCTCCAATAATCAAAGCAATATTCGCAGCCGGGATAGTAAAAGGTTTCAGTGCTTCGGAATATCTTACTCTTCTTACGGATGCCCTTACAATCCTTATAGCTTTTTCCGTAGCTTCTTTCGGTTTATCAGTATGTGCCCATGAGCATTGCTCCCGTATATTCGCCTGTACATAATGGTAAGGATTTAATCCGGCTCTTTCAGCAACATTCCGAAATGTGCTTAAATGAAGTTTAGGTGAACAGGATGCTACAACAATAGCATTCAGATCATTTTCTTTAATGTCATTTATTATCTCTTTCTGAGCTGAGTCGGCACAGGCAAACATAGTAGTTTTCGACAATACTACACCTTCCTCTTTTTCAACAACATCGCGCACCTTTTCAACATCAACATAATCTGATATATTACCTCCACAATGACATACATAAACACCTATCTTTTCTTTCATATCTTGTATTATTATAAACTTCTTATAAAAGCAGCAGCTTCTGCTGATGCAGCACCTGCAGATAATATTGAATCCGGTATATCCATTGGTCCTGACGAAGTGCCGGCAACAAATACTCCCTCAATACTTGTTTTTGCAGGGCTTATTAGTTCATCTTCCTGTTTAACATATTGATGAATATCCAGGGCTATTGGTTCGGATTTAAAGAAACCGGAAACATCCTTATTCGGCATAACACCAACTGAAAGCACAACCAGGTCATGATCAGCTTCTATTGTTTTTCCACCATTTTCAAAATCTTCATATTTTAAAGTAAGGTTGCCATTTTCTTTCTCTTCAATTTTAGCAATTTTGCCTTTAATAAATTCCACGCCCATACTTTTTCCCTGTTCATAGAATTCATCAAAACCTTTTCCAAATGCTCGTATATCAATGTAATAGATAGTAACATCTGTCATTGGA
>JAUWPX010000120.1 GCA_030611395.1 Bacteroidota bacterium
TCCGGCTGGGAACCGGGATTAAAGGGAAAGAATACGCACTTCATACATCTGATTTTAATATTGATGAAAATGCTTTAGCTACAGGAATGGGAAACCTCTCCTGGCTGGCATGTTCTCTCCTGAAGGAAATGAGTGAATGAGAAATAGAATAAATTAAAAAGTAAAAATTAAAAATTAAAATTTTTTTTATGCTTTTTTCTTTGCATTTCAAAAAATGAAAATACTTTTGTAGAAAAATAAATCTGATTTATTAATTCAAAATTTTTAGTAATGGCTCATGTAATTAACGATGATTGCACAGCATGCGGTGCTTGTGTTGATGAATGTCCTGTTGAAGCAATCTCAGAAGGTGATATATACAAAATTGATCCTGAACTGTGTACCGATTGTGAAGCATGTGTTGATGTTTGCCCGGTTGAAGCAATTCATTTGGAAGAGTAAAAACTCTATCAATCAGTAACGCACTAAAGCACATGGCATTCCATGTGCTTTTTTTACTTATTACGATCACGTGGATTATAACCGGAACCTTCCAAAATCAGCTGATAATCATTATTTTCCATTAAGTCAGTGAGTGTTAGCCCCGGGTTTTTCTGCATATACTGTTCAACAATCCTGTATCCTATCCATACAGCTGCCCTGCCCGGTGAATCACTGGGGAAATAGTTTGTAAATGGTGCTTCACCTATAAGTTTATTAACCGTCATACGGTCAGAGCTAAAAAGTAATTTGTGCTCAATCAGGTAAGTCCACATTTGTTTTTCATTCCTGCGACAAAATTTCATCTGGTCTGCAGAGAATCCCATTATTAAGCTGATATCTTCCCGGGGAACCAATGATTTAACAAGATACACCAACTTCCCTTCATGGATAATATTATTTAACACATTATTTACTAAATCTCTTGATCCCTCTTTATTGAAATACCATTCTGTAGAAACCCATGCAAACATACAATCAGCAACAATTTTTTCCTTATACATGTTTGCCCGTTTATATTCCGGTAAACCCAGCTGAGTATAGTATTCACATTCAGTACCCAGGTACCTGTCAAGACCAATTGCAAGTATATTTGTGTCAATTATAATAGAGGCATTAAACCCGGAAATAAATGTATATATCTCTGGTATTGTTTCCTCACTAAAATAATACCTGTAATGCTTAAATGCTTCTGTTAATGCTTTTTCCAACATATCAATATCGGAAAACTCCATGATAACAGCCTGGTATACTTCACGGTTAGTCTGATCAGAAATAAAACTTTTAATATATCGGGGATAATAGGGTGATTTTGTTTCGCCAATGTTTATTACATAATTAAATAATTCATAAAAATGACCGTAATTATTTTCCAGGTAAAGTATTGAGTAAGTAATACTATCAACGGATAGTTCAAACAGGTCTTTTTCCAGTCTTTTGATCTTAATTTCCAAATCAATATTATCAATATCTACCTTATAAGCACTCCGGTTACAAGAAAAAAGTAAAAATAATAATACTAAAGAAAGCATAATAAGTAAACGGATTTTGCGAACGAAGTGAAGCAATCTCTTATGACTTTTCGTAAAACTCATGACATATCTATTTTATATTCTACTCATTTCTTAACTTTAGTTCACTTTAAACTTATTATCTTTACGTTTTGATAATTTCCAGAGAGGCCTTTAAAATATAATATTCTAATATGAAAAACCTGAATGTAAAAATAATAAAACTGCCCTCCCTTGCAAAGGTTGTTTTCCTCATTATATTGTTCTTTATCCTGATAACCGCCAGAGGATTTTCACAAGGAATTCGTTTCGGAATTTTTGCCAATCCGCAAATTAGCTGGTTAAAGCCTGATATAAAAGAGGTTACAAACGAAGGCTCACGACCCGGGGTTAATATTGGCATTTCCATGAACAACTATTTTACGAATAATTATGCTTTCTCAACAGGCATTTCAATTAATCGTTTAGGAGGTAAAATCAGCTATAAAGATTCAACAACTTTACAACTTACTAATAGAACAGATACACTTTTCCCTGGCAATATTCTTACTTACAAAATTCAATACATTACCATTCCACTAGGACTAAAATTCAAGTCTGATGAAATCGGATATTTCACTTTTTTTGCTAAAGCAGGGATTGATCCTATGATCAATATTAGCGCTACAGGGTTAACAACTGATAAAAGAATCGATTCGGAAAGTATTAATGACGAAATCAATCTGTTTAATCTGGGGTATCACCTGGAGATAGGCATGCAATATTCACTTGGCGGGCAAACAGCTTTACAGTTTGGTCTCAATTATCAAAATGGAATTTTAGATATTACAACTGATAGTGAAAATCAGCCTGCTGATAAGATAATTCTAAATAGTGTATCTCTGCATTGCGGAATTATTTTCTAAGGAAAGAAAAAGTATTATGAAAATTGCCATTGCTCAACTTAATCCACATATAGGAAATTTTGAAAGGAATATCACCGCCATAACTGACAGAATCAAAGAAGCAAAAGAAAGAAATGCTGATTTGGTAATCTTTCCGGAATTCTCTGTTCCCGGGTATCCTCCGCTCGATCTTCTTGAGCGAAAATCGTTTATTGATCGTTGCAAGCAAGCGGTTATTGAAATTGCAAAACAATGTAAAAATATTGCTGCAATTGTTGGCAGCCCGAGTCTGAACCCGGCAAAAACAGGGAAGAATCTTCTAAATACAGCTTATTTATTATCTGAAGGACAAATTATCTTTAGTGCGCATAAAACACTCCTTCCTACCTATGACATATTTGATGAGTACCGGTATTTTGAATCTAATACTAAATTTAACATAGTAAATTTTAAAGGGAAAAAGATTGCCATAACAATTTGTGAAGACTTGTGGGATCAGCAGTTACCTGAGACCGATTATGGGAAAAACAATTTATACAATATATCTCCCATAAAAGAATTAAGTTTACAAAACCCTGATTTTATTATTAACATTGCTGCTTCCCCTTTTACATATTCCAGAATAGAAACAAAGCGAAATATTTTTACCAGCCAGGCAAAAAAATTTAATACTCCAATAATTTATGTAAACCAGGTTGGTGCACAAACTGAACTTACTTTTGAAGGAGGATCATTAGTAGTAAATCAGGAAGGTAAAATAGTTGAACGTTTAAAATATTTTGAAGAAGATTTCAAAATAATAGATTCTGAAGAAATTGAAACAAGAACACCTTTACCAATTATTAAGAATAACATAACTGAATACATATATAACGCATTGGTTATGGGATTACGTGACTACTTCCACAAAATGAATTTCGGTAAAGCGATACTTGGTTTATCGGGAGGAATTGATTCGGCGGTAAGTCTTGCAATAGCCAGCGAAGCATTAGGCAGGAAAAATTTGAAAGCTATTTTACTACCTTCAGGATATTCCACAGAACATTCCATAACAGATGCTGTTTCACTCGCCGATAATCTGCAAATAGATTACAATATTGTCCCAATAGAACCAATGTTCAAAGACTTTAAGCAATCTCTGGAACCTCTCTTCAAGGGCCTTCCTGATAATACTACCGAAGAGAATATACAAGCCCGAATACGTGGAGTTTTATTGATGGCTGTTTCAAACAAGTTTGGACATATACTTTTGAACACATCAAATAAAAGTGAGGCAGCTGTTGGGTATGGAACATTGTATGGTGATATGACAGGAGGACTTTCAGTGCTTGGAGATGTTTATAAAAGCGAAGTATACAGGCTGGCACACTTCATAAACCGTAATAATGAAATAATTCCTGAAAACACAATTTCAAAACCCCCTTCAGCAGAACTTAAGCAAAATCAGAAAGACACCGATTCACTTCCTGAATATAAAATACTTGATGATATTCTTTTCCTGTATATTGAAAAACAAATATCAGCAGATGAAATCATTAAAAAAGGATTTGACAAAAAGCTTGTTAGAAAAATTATTCATCTTGTGAACATAAGTGAGTATAAGCGTTATCAGTCCCCCCCCATCTTACGTATCTCCTCAAAAGCATTTGGAGCAGGCAGAAGAATGCCACTGGTTGCACGATATGATGAGTGAATGATAAATTCTGTAAATTTTTTAATTCTCAATAATTAATTACCTTTGGCATGTTTTGCAACATATAACTAAATTAAATGCAATATAGTAACCCACATTTTGAAGATGTTATTGAAAACAATAAGTCAGTTTTCAATAACATTTCTGAAGAAGAAAAAAAGATTCTTAACGATAATCACACATTTGCGCATTTCAAGAAAGGTGAAATTATTTACAAAGAAGGAGAGAAGCCCCTGGGGTTAATATGTCTTTCGCAAGGAAAAGTAAAAATATTCAAGGAAGGTGTTGGCGGAAGAGAACAAATAGTACGGATGGCAAAGCCATATGGGTTTATTGGTTACAGGGCTCTTTTTGCCGAAGAAAATTACATTGCCTCATCTGTAGCCATAGAAGATTCCATAATTTGCATATTGGATAAAGATGTCTTATTCAAAATTCTAAGAAATAACGCCAGACTCACCATGCGTTTTCTCGTATCATTAGCTACTGAACTGGGATTTTCCAATCGCCGGACTGTTACTTTAACACAGAAACATATTAGGGGCAGACTTGCTGAATCTTTACTTTTTCTGATGAACACTTATGGCTTTGAGCAAAATGGAGCAACCCTGAAAGTTTACCTCTCCAGGGAAGATATAGCCAATTTGTCTAATATGACCACCTCGAACGCTATCAGGACATTATCAACATTCGCCAGTGAGAATGTAATTTCATTGGAAGGAAGAAAAATCAAGATACTCGACCTGCATAAACTTGAAAGAATTAGTGCGTTGGGCTAGCAAAAACTATCATCCAGCTAAAAACAGTACTTTAAGCTGTTAACAAAATGTCACATCCAAAAGCAACTCTCATAATCTCATTTTATAATAATTTCCCCTTTTTGAAACTGGTTCTTGGAGGTCTTGAAAGGCAGACTGTTAAAGACTTTGAAATAATTATTGCCGATTACGGATCAAACGAAGAGTGTAAAAGGAAAATCATAGAATATAATAAGAACTCCGCGCTAAACATCAAGCATCAATGGCATATGGATGAAGGATGGCAGAAAAACAGGATACTGAACCAAACAATTGTAGCAAGTAAAGCCAATTACCTGATTTTTACCGACGGAGATTGCATCCCCCACCGGGCCTTTATTGAAGAACATATTTGTAATAGAAAAGCTAAAACAGCACTCGCCGGCCGTAGAGTTAACCTATCTGAAGAAGTTAGTTCAATGCTGAACTATGAAAATGTAAAGAATGGCTGTCTTGAAAAAAGGTTGTTTCCAATTATGGTTTGGGGAAGTATCAGGGGGCGGGGTAACCGGATTGAAAATGGAATATATTTTAAATCAACCATTATCAGAAAAAAAATAAACAAAAAACAGCGTGGTATTCTCGGATCGAATTTCTCTTTATTTAAGAAAGATATTGTAAATATAAATGGTTTTGATGAAAGGTACAGGTCACCGGCTGTTGGAGAAGACACTGATATTGAATACCGTTTGAGGCATAATGGAATTTTAATAAAATCCATAAAACACCTTTCCATCCAATATCATTTATTTCATGAAAAATTGCTTCGTACTGACAAGAACCTTGAGATTCT
>JAUWPX010000177.1 GCA_030611395.1 Bacteroidota bacterium
TACTAATGGGATATTTCAACCAGTTACTACAATTTGGCGTGGAAAAATTTTGCCAGGCGTGTAATGCTTCATCTGTTGATGGAGTGATCATACCTGACCTGCCATTATCAGAATATCAAAGGAAGTATAAAACTTTTTTTAAGAAGTATAATCTGCGCTTTATTTTCATGGTATCACCTCAAACAACTGAGAAAAGACTTAAGGAGATAGCAAACGAAACCGATTCATTCATTTATGCCGTATCGGTGAATGCAACAACGGGTGGGAGTAGTATCCTGACTGGACAACAGGATTATTTTAGAAGAGTTGCTTCTATAACAAATAAGCTTATTATTATTGGGTTTGGGGTTAGAGACAGGGAGTCATTTCTCAAAGCTTGTGAGTACAGTGGAGGGGCAATTATTGGAAGCGCATTTATTGATGCTTTAAGGGGTGCCGGAGATATTGATGGAAAAGTAAAGAAGTTCGTAAAATCTATTATTGTTCGTAACCCATAACCCATAACCTTTATAACTTACCTTATACTTCTTCCGTCTTCAAAATGATTTTGAGGTTTCTCTTCACAAAAGAAAATTCGTATTCGCACAGTATCCCTCATAAAGTTTATCCTTCCAATTTCAACATCTGTTATATTTAATCCGGTTCTTTTCTTCAGATCAGCAATCAGTTCTTCTTTTTTATCCGGCCTGATCAAGTCAATCTTTTCGTAGTTGATAAACTTTGAGTTCTCGGTATTTTTTTGCCAGAATAACTCAGCCACCCATGCAACGAACAAAATGATCATATTTATGAAGAGCAATTCCACATAACTGGTTTGATCGTTAAGCATAGCGTTTATAACAGATATTCCGATAACCAGGAACAGATATGTCATCTCCTTTACAGGTATTTGTCTGGTCCGGAATCGCAGGATACCAAACAGGGCAAACAAACCGATAGCAACCCCTGTACTGAGATCAGCAATACTTACAAGTGAATAGGTTACAAGGAAAACAATAGTGCTTACTAAAATGAATGAGAAAAAATATTCCTTTCTCCTGGCAAGGGGGTAATATAAAAACCTGACAAGGATGAGCACTACCAGGAAATTAAAAGTGAACCTGATGAACAGCTCAAAGAAATTGAGAACATTAATAAATTTTACACCGAATATCTGTAATAACTCAGGAAATAAGTTGATGATTAAATTTCCCATGGCTTATCTGTTTAAGTATTAGTAATTTTGGTTTGTAACGGTTATATTTTATTCCCGGACAGGTTAATACTACCCCTAAAAGATACTTGCTCAATCCTTGTGGAAATATCCTCTGATCCAATAACAGGTCAATAAAATCAGATCGTGATGAGTACCTGCTATGTTTAGCTTCAGCAATAACAAGAAAAGGTAGTTTATATTCTTTATTTTTATCGGTAAACTGCAGACCTGTATCAATTGTAATTCTCTCTTTGACAGTTTTATGCACAAGGGTTATCCGATTAAATCTATTTCTGATACACGGGATAAGGTTTTTAGCTTTGTAAGGCACCAGTTTGTTGATAAAATCAGCAGATTCTCCAATCAGGGCTTCCTCAAATGCAGGTCGCCTGATACGTGTTTTAATAGTTCTTCTTTTGTTATTCTTGAATTTTACCTCAAGAAATATTATTCCCGAATCAACATATTCCCTAAACCGTACTTTGTATCTGTTTAAATGCCTGTTGTGATGAACAGTGTACATATCGAATTCCGGTGTATCAAAATACAGATTACTGTAGGTGAAAACTGATCCTGTCTTTTCTTCCAGTATTTTATAATTAGCAGATGCCTTTTCAAGTATTCCGGGAAGCAACTCTGAAGAGAAAATGAATTTAGTATCGATCCGGTCCATTAACCTGACTTTATCCATTTTTTCAAGGGAAATGGTATCGAAATTCTTTATAATATGTTTCAAATCGTTCAAACCGGATAATTAATAAATTCTTGCGCAAAATACACAGAAAATGAATGATTATGGCATAGTTTTGCTAATTATTTTCAGAAAACAGGAAACAAGTAGGATGGAAGATGGAAGAGTGGAAAGATGAAATATTGGAAGAATGGAAAGATGGAAAAAAAAGAGTAAAATATGGAATTGGTTTTTTATTGCATTATTTGGAATTATGTGGTACTTTGCAACAGATAAGCAGTGCTATGTGCTGTTATACCGATAAAACTAGCTAAAACTATACCTTCAGGAATATCCTTGAAGATTAATAATGATGATAATAAAAGATATTTATGAATACTGATCTGTCATTTATTACAAACGAAAAAAACCAAAATCTCAAAGAAAGATTTGAAGTCCTGATAAAAGATACGTTATTTTTTGATTGTCTTGTAGGATACTTCTATTCAAGTGGGTTTCACGCTATCTATCCGTCTTTGAAGAATACAGAAAAAATACGAATTCTGATTGGTATAAGTACAAGCAGACAAACTTTCGAATTACTGGAAAAAGCTAATAAACCCATACAGCAAGTATTTGATTTTTCGCACGCTGAAGCCAAGCAGGAAGTGGAAAACCTTGTTCAGAAAGAAATGACGGATTCTGAGGACAACAGAAATGTTGAAGAAGGGGTACATAAATTCATAGAATGGATAAGAAGCGGTAAACTTGAAATCAGGGCTTATCCGTCACAGAATATCCACGCCAAACTGTATATTATGACATTTAAGGAAGGCGACAGGGATACCGGCCGCGTTATCACAGGCTCCAGTAATTTTACACAAGCCGGACTGATCTACAATCTTGAATTCAACGTGGAATTGAAAAACAGAAGTGACTATGATTTTGCGAAAAATAAATTTGAGGAATTGTGGAGTAGTGCTGTAGATGTCAGCGAAAAATATGTTCAGACCATTCAGGACAAAACCTGGTTAACTCAAAATATTACACCTTATCAGCTATACCTTAAGTTTCTCTACGAATATTTCAAAGATGAACTTAGCCAGACAGATGAGGTATTCATTAAATATTTGCCGCAGGAGTTTAAAAAACTTGAATATCAGGAGCAGGCAGTCTTAAATGCAAAAAAAATACTTCTGGAATACGGTGGTGTCTTTATCTCCGACGTTGTAGGGCTGGGAAAAACCTACATTTCAGCTATGCTGGCGGGTCAACTGGACGGCAGAACGCTTGTTATCGCCCCACCTGTGCTTTTGGAAAAATCAAATCCCGGTTCCTGGCTCAATGTTTTTTCAGATTTCAGAGTGCCGGCAGATTTTGAATCACTCGGCAAACTGGATAAACTGCTGGATAGAGGACTTGACAAATACACAAATATTATCATCGATGAAGCACACCGTTTTAGAACCGAAACTACAATATCCTATGAGCTACTGGCGGAGATATGCCGTGGAAAAAGAGTTGTCCTGGTAACGGCAACGCCTTACAACAATACTCCCAAAGATATACTAAGCCTGCTTAAACTGTTTCAGAAAGCCAAAAAAAGCACTATTCCCAATTTGCCTGACCTGGAAGCATTTTTTAACAGCCTGGACAAAAAGCTCAAAAATCTTGACAGACAGAAAGACTATACCAAATACATAAATACTGTACGAGAAAATGCACGGGAAATACGTGATAAAGTTCTTAAATATTTGATGGTGCGCCGTACGCGAACAGAAATTGAAAAATATTTCATCAAAGACATAAAAGAACAAGGACTTAAATTCCCGGAGGTTAAAAAACCGGAGCCGCTATTCTATGAACTTAATAATGAAGAAGACGATATTTTTAATAAAACCATTGACCATATTGCCAATCAATTTAGATACGCACGTTACATGCCTATGCTTTATTATGAAGGCAAAATTACACAGCCTGAAGAATTAGCTCAAAAAAACATGGGTAAATTTATGAAAATATTGCTCGTCAAGCGACTTGAGAGCAGTTTCTTTGCATTTAGAAATTCAGTAGACAGATTCCTGCATTCCTATGAGATGTTCATAAAAGAACTGGACAATGGCTTTGTGTATGTCAGTAAGAAGCACATCAACAAGATTTTCGAACTGCTGGAAAATGATGATGATAAGGCAGTTCAGCGATTAATAGATGAAGGTAAAGCGGAGAAATATAATAGCAAAGATTTCAGAGAAGAACTCAAAAAAGACCTGGAGTATGATCGTGCAATATTGATGGAAGTCAAAAAACTTTGGCAGAACGTTAAACGGGACCCGAAGCTTCTGAAATTTGTAAATGAGCTGTCAAATAATGGTG
>JAUWPX010000412.1 GCA_030611395.1 Bacteroidota bacterium
TAATATTTATTCAATTTCTGTATCCCGGTGGGCATTTACAAACAAAATATTACCCACTTTGTCATATCCCATAAACAGTGCCTTTTTATCATGTTTCAGTTGTTCACCACGAAAACCTATTACGGTAAGGCCTGCATCTTCCGAATATTTGTTGATCATTTCTTTATTACTGATTCCCTCTTCCCTTTTAAGGATTTTGATGTTTTTAGTTGAAATAGGCAATCGTCCTTTGTTAATTAACTCAACCAATTCATGGCGGTTTTTTTCCAATTCATTTCCATCGCATATTTCAAATATTTTTATAGCGCTTCTTTTCCAGTCGGGATGGCTTAGGATTACGTAGCTAAACAGGATCATCAGGTTTGCATTTTCATGATCAGACCTTTTTATCCAGATATGGATCCCTTCAGAAAAATTAATGGATTTAAGTTCACTTCCAAGTATACATATATCATAATTTCCCGAGCGGCACAAAGAATAATTATCAATGATCTGATCAAGATTCTCAGGGTTATCTTTATCAAATTCAAATAGTATTGTATTATTTTCCATCCCTGATATTCCCGGAAGCTGTATTATTTGTGCTATAGCTGAAGTGAAGGAAGGAGAAATAATAGTATCGATATAAAATTTATCATTCCGGATATCTGCTTTCTTTATTAATTTATCCAGTGTCTCTTTTGCATTTTGCTGGGCTGCACGGGAATAATAGTCCTCGATCAGATGTATGTACGTTCCGAAACCATGCTTGTGAGATACCCAGTTTAACAGGCTGAAAGCAGTTTCCCTTTCAAATGAGTCGTGAGAAACACATACCACTGAAGGCCTCCATTTACGTGAACTTTCCAGTTTTCGCGATTTTTGCAGATAAACCTGAAGACTTTGACTAATCTGGAAGAACACGCTTAGAAAGATAGATTCCAGACCTTCGCGGTCTTTGTGATAGTACTTTATTAAATGATAAATTAAAATCATCAGTCCAATAGCCAAAATGGAGTAAATCGTACTTATTTTGAACATCATAACAAGACTCATAATAAAACCAATAAGTGAAATATACCATCTTGAACGAAATACCGGACGATATGAGGGGTCGGCTCCAAAATGATATAGAAAGGAAATAAGACATAGTGACCCGTAAGTAACCATAAAAAACATTGTGATGATCTTTGCAACACTATTTACATCACCAAGAGCAACAAATACAAATGCCAAAACGCAGGTGATCAGGGTTCCGTTAAAGGGTTCATTTGTTTCTCCCTTTCCTTTGGCAACAAAACTATTGAACTTGTCTGAAGGGAAAGATTTATCTGCTCCAAGTGCTTGTATTTTTCGAGGTGCAGCCAAAATAGCTCCAAGAGCAGATGAGAATGTTGATGCTGCCAGACCCAGGGGTATTATTATCCATCCTGCAATTGCAATTTTGCTCATTATTAACTGGTCATTTGCCAGGTCTTCAGGACTTGCAGAAATATTTAGTTTCCAGGTAATAAAAATATA
>JAUWPX010000095.1 GCA_030611395.1 Bacteroidota bacterium
TATTCATACGATTATATTGAACAAAATAATTCAAGCAGTAATTTATCGCTGAACTCGAACTTTACACTGTTCAATGGATTTCAAACAAAAAATAACATCAAAAAAGATGAAATTGACCTGAAAGCAGGTAATTATGACCTGGAAAAAACGGAAGACCAGGTAATACTTGATGTTACGCAGGCGTATCTCCAGGTACTTTATGCATACGAGCAGGTTGAAAATGCTGAAACAAAAGTAAAGTCAACAGAAGCACAGGTTCAAAGAACAGAAATCCTTGTAAGTACCGGAAGTGTACCGGAGGGTGATTTGCTGAAGATAAAATCTCAATTAGCTACTGATAATTATAGTCTGGTCAGTAATTTAAACCAGCTTTCAATTTTAAAAGTAAACCTGATGCAAATAATGGAAATGCCGGTAACAGATAGTTTTGATATAGAAAGACCGGATTTTAGTGAACCTGATCTGGGAACACTGACCATTCCGGAATCAGAACTGGTTTTTCAGGATGCTCTTAGTCAAAGACCGGAGATACAGGTTGCTGATTTAATGGTGGAAAGCGCTATAACAAGTCTTGATATTGCTAAAGGTGCACGACTCCCAAGGCTGACACTTGCAGCGGGTATAACAACCGGGTATTCCAATACCAGAAATTTGTATACAAGGGAATCAACTTTGGAAACAAGGGAGATAGGATATTTGCAAAGTGACCCGTCAGAGATTGTTGTAACACAGGCTCAGATGTTTACAAACACGCCTATTGGTTATCCCTATTTTAACCAGTTGCAGGATAACCTTAGTGAATCTGTTAGGTTAAGTCTGAGTATTCCAATATTTGACAGAAAGCAGGTTCAAAGTAACATAAAGCGCTCAGAAATAAATATTAGCACTGCAAAATTAAGTGCACAGAATACAAGAAACCAACTACGGAAAACTATTGAGCAGGCATATAATGATATGATTGCTGCCAGAAATAACCTTCAGGCATCAAGGGAACAATTGAAATCAATTGAGAAATCATTCGGAGATACTGAAAGGAAATTTAAACTGGGAATGGTGAATGCAACAGATTACCTGATTGAAAAGAATAATTTCGAACAGGCAAAATCAAACCTTACACGTGCTAAGTATGAACTGATATTTAAACAAAAAATACTGGAATTTTATCAGGACAAACCGATTGTTTTGTAAACTCGTAACTCGTAACCCGAAACTCGTAACTCTTTGAAAGAATGCAAACATTTAACGTATAACATATAAAGGCTATAAAATAATATCAAATGAAAAAGATCATAATAATACTATCGATTGTTATTCCGGTTGCTATAGCAGGTTTTGTTCTGCTTAAGAAGGAAAAACCACTAACATTTATGTGGGAGACCATACCGGTTGAGAAAGGTGATATGAACAAAGTGGTTACAGCTACCGGTACACTTGAGCCGGTAACTGAAGTACAGGTTGGTACACAGGTGTCAGGCGAGATATCAGATATTTATGTGGATTTTAATTCGCAGGTAAAAAAAGGTCAGGTAATAGCCATGATCGATACTACTAATCTGGCAGCCCAGGTGTTTGATGCAAAAGCAAATTACCACAGGAAGAATATTTTACTTGACCAGGCTGAGAGGGAATACAATCGTATAACGAAGCTGTTTGAGGAGAAAGTTGTTGCCCAGATTGAGATGGATAAGGCATTGGATGACTACCAGACAGCAGAATCAAATTTGCTTTCGGCAGAAACACAATTAAACAGGGCAAAGATTAGTCTGGGTTATGCAACTATCAGATCACCTATAGACGGAATTGTAATCTCGAAAAATGTGGAGCAGGGGCAGACTGTGGCAGCCAGCTTTAATTCCCCAACACTGTTTAATCTGGTGAACGATCTTACAAAAATGCAGGTGGAAGCAAGTATTGATGAAGCAGATATAGGCCAGATAGAGGTTGACCAGAAGGTGGATTTTTCTGTTGATGCCTATCCTGATGATACTTTTAACGGTGTTGTCAGACAGGTTAGGCTAAAACCTGTTATCGTATCAAACGTAGTAACATACACTGTTATAATTGATGTACCCAACCCCGACATGAAACTTATGCCGGGTATGACAGCAACTATTACTGTAATGATTGATAACAGGAAAGATATTTTGAAAGTTCCGTCAAGGGCTCTCAGCTTTACTCCGCCTTCGGATTATTTAACTTATTATTATGAAAGCTTGCCCGATTCTATGAAACAGAATATTATCGAGATGAGAGAAAGGGTAGTTGAACGAATGAAATCGATGGGACTTTCTGACAAAGAAATTGAAAACAGGATGGAAAGGTTCAACCAGACCGCGATGTTCAGGCAGGGAGGCGGAGGCAGACCGGCAGGGGGCTCAAATATGGGAACCGGACCAGGCAGTGGATCCAGGATGGGCATGCAGAATATGAGCCGACCACAAGGTGTTAGCAACAGAGGAAATACCGGCAGGATATGGATAAGGGAAGATGAAGCAATTAGCCAGCTTATGGTATATACAGGTTTAAGTGAAGGAGGGTTTGTTGAGATACGTTCTCCACGCCTTGAAGAAGGCATGGAAGTAGTAATGGGGGTTGAGTACGATGAAGAAAAGGTTAAAAATCAGAATCAAAGAAGTCCGTTTATGCCAACAATGGGTAGAGGTAGAGGTGGTGCTCATTAATACATCCCAAGGTTAATTATGATATTATAATATTCAATTATTTAGGATAATGAAGGAACAGGATCAGGAAAGAAAAAAGATCATTTCGGTTAGTAACCTGTCAAAGGTATACGATATGGGTGTCATAAAAGTACATGCATTGCGTAGCATTGATATGAATATAAATGAGGGTGAATTTACTGCAATAATGGGTCATAGTGGTAGTGGCAAATCAACACTTCTTAATATATTTGGTTGTCTGGATGTACCAACTGAAGGAAAGTATTGGCTCGATGGCGCCGATGTTAGTCATCTGAACAAAAATCAGTTAGCCAGGATGAGGAACAAGAAAATTGGTTTTGTTTTTCAAACCTATAATCTTTTACCAAGGACTTCAGCGCTTGAAAATGTTGAACTGCCATTGCTTTATAATCCGGAGATCAGAAGAAAAGAAAGGAAGGAAAGGGCTATGAATACTTTGGAATTAGTAGGGCTTACCGATTGGTCTGAGCATTTCCCAAACCAGCTTTCCGGTGGACAGCAACAACGAGTGGCAATAGCCAGGGCACTGGTAAATGATCCGGTGATAATGCTTGCCGATGAACCGACAGGGAATCTCGATACACGGACAAGTTTTGAGGTGATGGAAATTTTCCAGGAGCTTAACGGGAGAGGAATAACCATCGCGTTAGTTACACATGAGACTGATATTTCAAAATTTGCTGCACGAAATATCCTATTCCGTGATGGAAGGATCAGTAAGGAAACTATTATTAAGAATATAAAAAATGCCAGAGAAGAGCTTGAAAAACTACCTCCGGAAGATGAATTATAACTGAAATTTGAGAAAATGAATCTGCTAAATTTATTTGTAATTGCATTACGATCGCTGAACAAGAATAAGATCAGGTCGTTACTAACAATGCTGGGGATCATTATCGGCGTGGCTTCGGTAATTGCTATGCTGGCTATTGGTCAGGGCTCGAGAGATAGTATTGAAAACCAGATATCCGGACTGGGCTCAAATGTTATTATGGTTTTTCCGGGTGCAACTTTCAGGGGAGGGGTTGCTACTGCGGCAGGGTCTGCCCAGAGTCTTGAAATGGATGATCTGGAGGCTATCCGGGTTAATTGCCCGTCGGTGAAATATCTCAGTCCGGTTGCACGCGCCGGAGGTCAGATCATTGCAGGATCAAATAACTGGAATAGTTCCATTCGCGGTGTTTATAATGAATATCTTGATATAAGAAATATTGAAGTGGAAAGCGGATCACGCTTTGCGGAAACGGATGAGAAAAGGGCTTCAAAAGTGTGTATTATCGGACAGACAGTTGCAGAAAACCTGTTTGATGAATATACTGATCCTGTTGGTGAAAAGATAAGGATAAACAAAATACCTTTTACTGTGATAGGTTTGTTGAAAGAAAAAGGTCAGGGTGGAATGGGAGAGGATCAGGATGATATAATTTATGCACCGTTCTCAACTGTCCAGCGCAGGATGCGAGGTGACAGACAGAATATCCAGCAAATATATATTTCGGCAGTGTCTGAAGAAAAAATTGAACTGGCATCCGAAGAGATTGATGAATTACTGAGAACACGGAAAAATATCAGTAAGTATGAAGATCCGCCGTTTAATATTCGCACACAAACCGAGATTGTTGAGATGTTTACATCTACATCAAATACTATGATGGTATTACTGGCAGGTATAGCCAGCATTTCACTGATAGTTGGCGGCATTGGAATTATGAATATTATGCTTGTATCTGTAACAGAAAGGACAAGGGAGATTGGACTCAGGATGGCAGTTGGGGCAAGGGGTAAAGATATTCTTCGCCAGTTCCTGCTTGAAGCAATATTATTGAGTCTGCTTGGTGGATTAATCGGGGCTGCTTTTGGAATATTGTCATCAAAACTGTTTGTTGCAATAATGAATTGGCCGGTAACTGTTTCAAGCTATTCTGTTGTTCTTGCATTTTCTTTTGCCTTTATCATTGGGGTCTTTTTTGGCTGGTATCCTGCCGGCAAAGCTGCAAGGCTAATACCAATGGATGCGTTGCGATATGAATAATAATGTGTCATAGTTAAAAACAAAAAGCCATGAAAAAAGTAAATCTTCAAATCAGATTAATTGTTTTTACAATTCTTTTTACACTATTTCATGTAAGTCTTTCCTCGCAAATTTTAATTAAAAATCCCGAACTGGATAAAAAAGTAAAGGCATTTCTGGAGAAAAATAAGTACCAATGGTATGATATGAATGTACCAGGTATTGACGGCCAGCTTCTTTTTGACATTATTACAGAAAATAATTATAAAAGTGCCCTTGAAATAGGGACTTCAACCGGCCATTCAGGAATATGGATCGCGTGGGCACTTAGCAAAACAGGTGGCAAACTAATAACAATTGATATAGATGAAAAAAGGCATAATATTGCCCTGAAAAACTTTGAAGAAGCAGGGCTGGCTGACTATATTGATGCCAGACTTGCAGATGCACATATACTGGTGCCAAAACTAAAAGGCCCGTTTGATTTCGTATTTAGTGATGCCGATAAAGGATGGTATAAAAACTACTTCATATCTGTTGACCCAAATCTTAAGGTTGGCGGCTGTTTTACAGCCCATAATATATCAGAGAGACAATCCAGGTACAGAAGCGGACAGAGCGAATTCCTCAATTATATAAAAGGATTAAGCAATTATGAAACAACTGTTAACTCATCAGGTGGAGGTGTATCCATAAGTTATAAAAAAGCGAAATAGAACACATATAAAGCAAAATCGAAAAGCGGTTTTTCCAAAAAACATGGTTTGCTCCCGGCAACAAACATTATTGGAACAGGTATATTTATAACCTATGGGCTACGGATGGCTTTTTCCTGATATTTACTATCCGCCGATGAATCAATAATAGCGAAGAAATAATTAAAACCTCTCCTAAAAGGAAGATGCCCCACCTAAAATTTTCTGGCATATAGCTTGTCAGATCATTGATAAAATCCTGGTTGGTGGTAAGAGACGAAAGTTTATTCAGGTAACCGCCTCTGACAATCAATTGGGTATAATCCCGGATGAAACTGATGAATATGATAATGGCACCGGAGATAATCAAAATCCATTCATGGGAAATCATTCTGAAATGTTTTTTTGCAGTTTCGCCTGCAAATATTAGAGCAGCCATATAAATCATTGAAAAAGAGCAAATAACTGGTGCCAGAACCGGACCAACCCATATAATTGGAATTAGAAAAAGTATATCCCAGGTGAGGAGGGAATCAGGCCAGCCAATAAGAAGTTTCAACCCGCAATAATAAAAAAGATCCCATACAGCAAACGAGAAAAGAAAAAAGCCAAATTGTTGGAGACCTGTTTTTCCGGCAAGAAGTCCGATACAAACGAGCATTATTATAGTAGCCAATTCCCTTATAAGTTCAAAAGATAAAATATCTGGATCAATTAGGTTTAAGGGAAATTCAAATCCTTCAGGGTAATACAACTCACGAAGATAAATTACAAGAATGGCTTCGAAGAAGCCCATTGCAAGTGCGAAAACAGATGTTTTCCAGATTTTATTTATTATTTCACTGGAAATCTATGGG
>JAUWPX010000084.1 GCA_030611395.1 Bacteroidota bacterium
AATGCATCATGGGGTGATTATGATAGTGACGGAGATTTAGATTTAATTTATTCAGGAAGATCTCCGGGTTTAGGAGGAATTACCAAAATATTTTCCAATGATGGTAATAATATTTTTAGTGATATTTCATTTGATCTGTCAGACTTTGATGATGCAACAATGGCCTGGGGTGATTATGATGGTGATAATGATCTTGACATAGTTATTACTGGTCAGGCTTCATCAGGAAGCGGTTCAATAATGCAGGTTTATAATAATGTTATTTCTCTTAATGATAATTTGAAAGGAAAGGGATTAAGATCTGCAAAAGCTCCATCTAAAAATACACCACCATCAACTCCATCAGGTTTAAGTATTAATCCGGCAACAAGTGTGTCTGAAGATGGAACTACTGCAATACAGTTCTTATGGGACGCGTCAACTGATGATTATACTGATTCTCCCGGACTTACTTATGCCTTACGAATAGGAACTACATCGGGCGGTTCTGAAATTATGGCTGCAAATGCAAATACTAATGGTATCAGAAAGCTTTCAGGAAAAGGTAATGTTGAACACAACCTCTCATGGAGCCTCTCCTTTGAATCGGGTACATATTTCTGGGTAGTACAAGCTATCGATGCAGCTTATAGTGGGTCAGCATTTTCTGTTGAACAATCGTTTACATTAACTGATGGTTTTGTAGATATTAATTATGCCCCAACAGATATTTCTCTTACAGATACAACCATTATTGAATGGCAAAGTGTTGAAACAGTTATTGGAACATTATCAACATTAGATCCGGATAATGATGATACACATACGTTTGATTTTGGTATTGGTGATGGAAGCGATGATAATGCATCATTTACTATTGATGGAAATGTGCTGAAATCAGCTCAGGAGTATGATTTTAATGTAAAAAATATTTACTCTATAAGGATTAAAGTTACTGATAATGGAGGTTTAAGCTATGAAAAACCATTTCAGATTCAAATACTTGATGCAACAGGTTTAGAGGATATTAGATCATCATCAGCAATAAAAGTTTTCCCTAATCCTATAACCAATACTGCAATAATTCAATTAAATAGTCCGGATAATGAAATATTCAAATTTAGATTAATCAATATGCAGGGAGAAGTTGTTAAAGAAATAAATAATATTTCAGGTAATGAAATAACATTCCATAAAAATGAATTACCACATGGTTTTTATTTAATTGAATTAATTAGTGAAAAGGGTGAAGTTTATAGAATAAAAGTAATTATTCAATAAATTCTTTCCTGGCCACTTTTTAGGTTAAAATAGATAAGAATTGAAAAAATAGGTACCAGCGGAGTAGTGATAGCGCTGGTTGCAGAACTCATTAGTATATAAACCGGACTGATGTCAGGTAAAAGTGACTTGCTTACATTAGCAATTTCTGTTGATGTTTCCGGACTTAAAAATTCAAGGAAATTCCCGGTAAAAGGAGCCATGATTATGGATGAAAGGATAATCCCGATTACGAAATAAAGGATATAAAAAACCACAACATAACCCAGTGTCTTCCATAAATCTTTATGCACCAGTTTAAAACTTCCTGTTATGGCTTCCAGTGGATTAGCTTCTTCAACAATCAACAGTGTAGAGGTGGGTGTAAAAACCGTGGCAAGATAAATCATTGCAGCAAACATGCCGATAACAAAAAAGATTACACCGAGCATCATTCCCGTTATAAGAATCATAAAAGCCAGAAACATAGTTGCCACGTAAGGGAGTGCAAACTTCTTAATTGATTCCTTAATCAGGATAAAATGATTATCCTCAGTTTTCCATTCCTGGTACAATATGTAATAATGGAGGAAGAGATAGAGCATGGAATAACCAACAAATAAAACAACCAGCAGCATGAACATAGATCCCATTTGTTCAACCATTTTCTCAGGATTAGTAAGGTAATCGAAAGTCATGAATTCCCGTAACCGGGATGTTAATATAAAAGATTGAAGCACTAATATTCCAAGGAAGCTGTATAGAAACAGCCAGCCAAAATGCTTCTTGTAAATTTCCCATGTTTTTCTAAAAAGACCTTCCAAATCTCTTTCCTGAAACAATGGGTGTTCGTCTGAATTTATCATTTATATAACTATGGATTTTTAAACTGGTGCAAAGATAAAAAAACCTCAAACTTCAAACCTCAAACTTCAAACCTCTTCCTAATTATAAGTTGAACGTATGCGTGTATTTAACCAGAATGGTTCTGTCACTGATTTGTGGCAGTTCAGGGATCTCTCTGTCGATGTTTGTATTTCTTCCTTCATTAACAACAAGATAAAAATCGTTTCCTTCTTTTGGATTATAGCGCAGCCGGAAATTACTGATTATGGCATTATTGCTGCTATTAACCTGGATAAATGCACTTGCCGAAAGCTTAGTGCTATACATATAAAGAATCTTAAGCCTGCCAATTTGTCCATTGAATTTCTGTGATCGTTCTTTAAAATTAATCCAGTTATACTGGTAGGTGCCGTTCAGTTGAAAACTGGAGGAGATGCTCCATGTAGGCATGAATGATATTGAAGTCCTGTAACCATCATAAAATCCACCTGCTTTGGACCCGATCATCGAATAAAACTTTCGTGACATAGGAGTTGAGACCATTCCCCTGAATTCAATAAATTCATATCGTCCTACAGGTACTTCAGCATCATCAGAGAATGAAAATTCTTCTTTAACATCTTCTATCATGTAACTCAGGGAAAAATTCCCTGACATCATAGATTTAGTCTGGAATTTCCATCCCGGACCTGCTGTAAGCGTTTCAAGACTGCCATCGGATACACTCAGGAAATACATTTGCTGGATATATATACTGTGGCTAAATAGTTTTGAGTCTTTTCCGGGAAACCATCCATATTGAAATTGTGTTCTGACAAATGAATAATCTTCACGCATTTCAAAACCTATTCCGGGATTAAATTCTTCTCCTGAACGGGACCATGAAAGGTTATACGCAAAACCCTCTTCTTTCCTTCTGTCCCAACTGATATTAAATTTAGCAGGATCAAGAGAGAACAAGTTATTATCAGAACCTGTTTCAAAACTCTGGGACCATTTAATATCCAGGTAATCATCATTAAATATCCTCAGTATAGCATCCAATCCATAAGCAGTGTTGTATTTTCCGTCCATACCGATCCTTGAAGTAAAGATTCCACCAACATAGCTGTTCTCATTTATTACCTGTCTTCTCATTCTCAGCACCCCGAAATTTTCGGAAGGAAGGGTATCTTTAAACGGAGCAGTTTGCATATCCAAAAAACCAAGGTCCCATGATCCAATTCGACCTACGATCCTTGCTCCGCCATATATACGAACAGGCTGGTCGTCGCAAAGTCCAATCCTTCGACTGTAAAAAAGGTTACTCGAACCACCTGAACTGAAGCTGAAAATACTGGACCTTTCCTGGAAAATTTTTCGTTTCTCAGGGAAAAAGAGCGAAAACCGGGTTAGGTTAATCATCTGGTCATCAGCTTCTATCTGGGCGAAATCTGTATTTAAAGACAGATCCATGGTAAGGTTGCCGGTTAGTCCGTATTTAATATCCAGACCGGCTTCAACAGGTTTCTCTTCATCATAGATGTATTCTGTTTCCGCATCGTTCAACTCATTGGTTTCAGAAAATCCAGTAAGACCATAGGGGGCAATATATAAGGGTCTTTTTGATATAATACCTTTAAATACAACATTCTCTGCCTGTGATGGTTTCATCATAGCCCAATCACCATATTTGGGATTAATTGCCGGGAACATGATAGTTTCATTTTTATGTGGAATAGATCGCCAGACAATAAGCCCCATTGTTGTAATTCCTTTAATATCCTGGAAGCGCAGACTGGAAATCGGAATACGTATTTCGGCAAACCATCCCTCTTCATTGATAACAGTTTCCACATCCCAGAAGGTATCCCAGCTCATATTGAATGGCATTTGATTCATGTGACCTATGGCATCATTAAAAACACTCATATCAGATCGAATACCGGCAGGAGTTGTTGAAAAGCAAAGGGCATTCTCGTTATCATTAAAGGTGTCGAGAATAACTCCAAAATTATCACTGTTTGGACTAAAATCATCCCTTTTTTTTGTTAAAGATTTGATTTTTGAGGCATTTTTATCATAAAATCTACCGGAAACATACAGGTACTTATCATTATAAAAGAGACGGATCTCTGTTTTTTCTGTAGGCTCTGATCCAAAATCAGGCTGGAACATTACAACCGGGAGTGGTTCAATTTCATCCCAGACTTTTTCAAAGGGCAAACCATCAAATACAATCTCTTTATCAATTCTTGATATTATTACAGAAGAAGTATCTGATTCTGAAAATACCTGTGGAGAGTATAAAACAAGTGTAATAAATACAGGTATAAAAACTTTTTTAATCAAAGCATCCTTGATTTATGGAATGTAAAAGTAATTATTTCTCCGGTTTTAATAAATAATTGGTAGATTTACTCACCGTGACTTCAAGTCACCCGATGAGTAAAAAACGCAAAACATATGACAATTAACAGAAGAAAATTTATTGGAATTAGTGGTCTTACTGTCGGAGCATGGGGAATAGTTCCCAATATCCTGTTTGGTAGTGAGAGACCACAAAAAAGCGATAAACTTTATGATCTTACAAAGGATGTTAAGCCTCTTGTTCGTGCTGATTTCCTGAAACGTCAGGAAAAAGCTAAAGAGTTGATGAGGGAATTGGATATTGACGGACTTCTTTTAACCGGTGATGTGAATATGAAATATTTTCTTAATATGTCATGGTGGAGAAGTGAAAGATTATTTGGAGCAATTTTGAATTTAAAAGGAGATCCAATCTGGGTTTGCCCGGCATTCGAAGAGAAACGTGCCAGGGAGGTGATTGGTTTTGGCAGCGATATCAGAACATGGGAAGAACACGAATCTCCTTACAGGCTGATAAAAGGTATTATGAAGGACCTTAACGGGAAGAAACTTGCTGTTGGCCCGACAGTCAGAAATTTTGTTGTTGAAAGTTTACGCAAAGAATTATCCGGAACAGGGATCTCTCTTGTTGCAGGATCACCTGTTTCAGAAGGTTGCAGGGGTATTAAGTCGGAAAAAGAGGTGGCTTATATGGATCTGGCTAATACAATTACTAAAATAGCTTATCGTGAGGGATTTGTAAAACTAGAAGTTGGAATGACTCCTTCTGAATTGAGCGCCCACATTTCGCTTGCTCATAAACAAATGGGTGCAAACGGTGGCAGTTATCCATTGTTTGGACCAACGTCAGCTTTTCCTCATGGAACAAAGGAGATCAGGAAGCTCTCCGATGGTGATATAATTTTGAATGATGGCGGGTGTTCGGTTGAAGGGTATCGTTCTGATGTTACCCGTACTATTGTGTTTGGGAAACCAACAGATAAGCAGAAACGGGTTTTTGACCTCGTACTTAAAGCCCAGAGAACAGCTATGGAAGCTGTTCGACCAGGTGTTACTTGTGAAAGTATCGACCATGCTGCAAGAAAGGTGATCGAAGATGGAGGGTTCGGTCCGGGTTATAAGTTTTTTGGACACCGGCTTGGCCATGGTATTGGTATGGAAGGGCATGAATATCCATATCTTGTAAAAGGAAATGACTTAAAAATGAAACCGGGAATGACATTCAGTAATGAACCGGGAATTTATATATATGGCGAATTTGGAGTAAGGATTGAAGATTGTTTTGTTGTAACTCCGGAAGGAGGACGGTATTTGGGTGGTAAACTAACCGAATCACTCGATTCTCCCTTCGGAACATGATTTGGTTATTTATTATCAAGGCTTCCAAACACTTTTTTAAGTATTGGAGAAACCCTTGCATTAATATCTTTTCGTATCTTAAATTCTTCTTCTGCAACTTTAATAAACATGCCATCAAGAGCTTTTTGGGTAAGATAATCCCCGAGATCTGTTTCAACAGTCTGCATGCCTGCCAGGTTTCCTGCCAATGATCCGGCAAACTGATTCCACTTCCCGGTGAGAGCATCCCATGAATCCTGGGTTGACATATTTCCCACTATATCCTTTTCTAATGAAGCACTGATCTTTGGACTGTACAGATCAAACAACTCGTTGTAGGTTGTTTTACTGAGATATTGAGTGGCTGCATCATTCTCACCATTCAAAATACCAAAAGCATCGGAAATTGACATTTGTGTTACGCTGTTTATAAAGATAGGAGCCACTTCTTTTGCAGCATCTTCAGCAGCACGGTTTATTCTCAGAATTACATCATTAACCAGTTTATCGCCTCCCGGGATCTTTGAAATATTTTCAACAATAATCTTTGCTTCTTCAGGAAGCAATATTTTAATAATTTCATCTCCAAAATATCCGTTTTCGGCTGCCAGACGGCCGGAAGAATTACGTGCCCCTGTTTTCAATGCTTCTTTTAAGCCCTGTACAACCTCTGCTTCTGTTAAAGGCAGATTGGGTGCTACTGACTGAAGTGTTGTCAAAAGTTCTGCACAAGCTGACAGTATTATTGAAACGGTCAGAATTAATGGTAAAATCAGTTTTTTCATGTTCATAAAGATTA